>JBDUAU010000330.1:0-1766 GCA_040004485.1 Saprospiraceae bacterium | reverse complement strand
TCAGTGAGAATGGGAAACTGAAATTCAAAGACGTTACCCAAAAGGCTGGCATCATTAACAATGCATTGAATTTCGGGCTGAGTGTCATCGTGGCGGACATTAATCAGGACGGCTGGCCGGATCTTTACACCACGAGCGACTACACGGAAGTGGATTGCTACTATGTCAATAACCGTAACGGCACATTCACCGAATCCTTAAAAAAGTCATTTACGCATGTTTCCAAGTTTTCAATGGGTGCAGATGTGAGTGACTTTAACAATGATGGAAAGCCCGATGTACTGACGCTTGACATGTTACCCGAGGATAATCACCGTCAGAAATTACTGAAAGGTCCGGACGTTTACGATCAATATCATTTGTTGCTCGACAGCGGCTACTACCACCAGAATATGCGGAATATGCTGCATTTGAACCGGGGTACCGATGCAACAGGCAATGTGAAATTCAGTGAAATCGGGCAGCTGGCTGGCATATCGAATACCGATTGGAGCTGGGCAGGGCTGATGGCGGATCTCGATAATGATGGCTGGAAAGATATGCTGATTACCAATGGTTATCTGCGGGACTTTACCAATATGGATTTTCTCAAATACACGGTTGCCGACGAGCAAATGAAGGAAGTAGGCAAGGGAAATCTGAATTTCAAGACCTATAACCTGGTTCAAAAGATGCCTTCCAACAAGTTGAGGAATTACCTATTCAGAAATCAGGCACTGACCGCCGCGTATGCTTTTGAGGACGTATCTAAAAAATGGGGCTTTACAGATGAGGCTGTTTCCAATGCAGCGGCTTATGCAGATTTTGACGGTGACGGCGACCTGGACCTGGTGATTTCAAACATGAACGAACCGGTTTCCATTTATCAAAATAATACGAACCAAGGCGGCTTAACTGTAAGATTGGCAGGTTCCGGCAAAAATTCACAGGCTCTCGGAAGCAAGGTCTGGGTGTATGCCAATGGTACCACGCAATACACTGAGCTCTATCCGGTAAGAGGCTACCAGTCAACGGTGACTACGGATCTTCATTTTGGTTTGGGAAAAAATGGCAATGTCGACTCCGTTAAGGTACTTTGGCCGTCGGGAAAAGTTACATTGCTGGCAAAGCCAGGGCAATCTTTGCTGACATTAAAAGAAGCCGATTCGAATGTTGTCACGTTGAAAAATGACATTCAGATTGCCAAAAACTGGGTTCGCAAAATCTCTGCCGACAGCATAGGGATTGATTTTGTGCACCAGGAAAATGATTTTGTGGATTTCAAAGTGGAAGTGCTGCTACCTTACCAATTGTCCAAACTCGGGCCGGCTATGGCGAAAGGCGATGTGAATGGGGATGGTCTGGAAGATCTATTTTTGGGCGGCGCCTCACATCAATTCGGGGTACTTTATTTGCAAAAAAAGGATGGGACATTCACAGGTGCGGCTGCACAGCCCTGGCGGCAGAATGCGGTCTGTGAAGAAGTGAGTGCACTGTTTTTTGATGCGGACAAAGACGGCGACCTGGATTTGTACGTGGTAAGCGGCGGAAATGAATTTGAAGAACAAGCACCCGAGTACCGCGACCATTTGTATATCAATGATGGAAAAGGGGCCCTGCATGAAGAGGTACTTGCGCTGCCATCAATGAAAAACCCGAAGCAATGTGCGGCTACTGCCGATATTGATGGTGACGGTGATCTGGATCTTTTTATTGGGGGTAGAGCGATTCCAGGCTCGTTTCCCATGGCGGCGAGAAGCTATATTTTAAGAAATGACAGTAATGGC
>JBDUAU010000224.1:0-1766 GCA_040004485.1 Saprospiraceae bacterium | reverse complement strand
GCTGGCGATCGTCGGTCAGCTGGATGATATCGACGCCGTTGATCGTGATGCCGTCGATGATCGGCGTAAATTCGAGCACCGCGCCGTCGTCGCTGCGCCATTCGCCAATGTAGCGGAAGTCGGGCGTGCCAAGCAGCTTTGCCGCCGCCGAAAGATAAGTGGCGGTGATCGCCCGGCCCCGTTGGGTGGCATGGACGACCGGACTGTCAAATGTCACTTCGGGATTTATCAATTCAAGGCTATTTTCTGGCAGGGTCACATCAAACGTCTCAGGAAATGCTATTGAGAATTTTAGATATCCAGTGCAGTCCTCTGTTTGAACCGGTGATGCACAAACTGACAATGAAACATAAGGATCAAAACGGAGTTTGCAATGAAATATTGACCGGGACATTTGCCTGGCTGAAGTATCACCAGCAGGTGACCATTCTGAAACCTTAAAGGAGCTTTCAATAGAATGAGCAGGAAGTTCAAAATTTACGAATAATCCACTCGCTGCTTGTGCCTTACTTGTATTTCTAAATTGAAGATAATAATACACAATCTTTTTCCCGTGAGAAGCCTTACATATCGAATCCACACGAATGAAATTTGGGTCATGACTCGCAACAATATTTTCAGTGTGCACAGATACCTGATGATTACTTTCATCCAATATTCTGAATAAGGCCATATACCGTGCGTTTCCCAACGTATCAGGACCGAAAGGAATTATGCTACTTGTTGCTCTTAAATTGATATATGTATATGGCTTCGTCGGGTCAAAAATTAAATTAATTTTTTGAGGTTGCGTTGCATTATATGTATTAAAAGGAAAGCCGGCTTCATAGGTACGATTTAGTGTATTATAAAATACATTTCGCAAACCAAAATAATTTCCTGCTGCGGGGACAGGTAATGAAGTACCTATAGGCCTAATGCTGTCAAATACCAAAAAATATTGTTTAGATCTTGAATCTTTTTCCTGCAAAGGCAGCTTACTTTGATCTATGATGATAGTGATATCTTTGTTTCGTACTACATCATGATTTGCTTCTATAATTGTATCACCAGAATATGCGGTAGTCTGCACCGTATATAGCGGTGCTGTTGGTGTTCCAATAGTGGATGCGGCTCTTACTCTTGTTGGAGGATCGTCTCCTTCATATCTATTTGTCAGATATAAATATGCAACACCTCCCGCGATACTTGTGGTAAAATTATGCACCGTATTCACAAGAAACGCAGGATTTGCAGGGTAAAAACTACCTGCATTTGGCTCAAATCTTGTATTATAATGTTGGCCATCAGCATAAATGGCAAAAATATCATTTCGGGAAGGCCGAGTGCTGGTACGGACCGGATTGGCTATTTCAAATAGAGTGAAATTGCCGGTAATAGGATTCTGAAATTTATTTGTATTATCTGGATTGAGTCCTTCTTTCCCTATGCCATTTGAAATCAACCATTGATTATCAGACTGGCAAAACGAATGATTGATGAAGAAAACCAAGCATAGCAAGGTAAATAGTTGTGTTTTCATTTTAAATATATTTTCGTGATTAAAAAATGATTTGTTTCGTTTATCTATTTTATTTCCAAAGCCTTCATATCCCCTGCCGGGATAAAAGCTGCCCAATAATATGGATGTATGTTTCGTGAAGAAGCAGTTTTAATGTAATTTAATTTTGATTGGCGCAAGGCGTCATCCTTTCTCAAGCCTTCTTTGAGTAATTTATAAAAACCCGTCATAATGATAGCCGTGGATTTATCATTGACATTCCAGA
>JBDUAU010000044.1:0-1769 GCA_040004485.1 Saprospiraceae bacterium | reverse complement strand
CAACAAATGCAGCTATTTTAGCTTCCAGTTCTTTGTGAATATCCTGTGTACCACAAATAAACCGCACACTTGACATTCCAAATCCGTGCGTATCAATAGCTTCTTTTGCTGCTTCAATGACACGAGGATGGGATGATAATCCTAAATAATTATTCGCACAGAAATTCAATACATCTCCACCTTCCTTTGTGTGGATTTCTGCTGCCTGAGGAGAAGTGATGATGCGTTCTCTTTTATAGAGCCCTGCCTCTCTGATCGCATTGACTTCTTTTTCAATTTGTTGGTCTACTGATTTAGACATGATTGTACTTTAGCTTTAATTGTTTCAACATTTCATTTGTCATCGTGGTCAGATCATAGTCATGTTTCCATCCCCAGTCTTTTCTCGCTTCATGATCATCAATACTTTCTGTCCATGATTCTGCGATCTCCTGACGATGATCAGGTTCATAGGTGATTTTAAATTCAGGAATATGTTTTTTGATCTCCTCGGCTAATTCTGCAGGTGTAAAACTCATCGCTGCAAGGTTATATGAAGTTCTGATCTTTATTTTTTCAGGTGGAGTCGCCATAAGTTCCAGTGTTGCACGAATCGCATCATCCATGTACATCATCGGAAGTCTGGTATGTGCTTTCAGAAAACATGTATACTGTCCAGTCAACAATGCCTGGTGAAAAATATCCACTGCATAATCTGTTGTGCCCCCTCCCGGCATCGATTGATAACTGATGATGCCCGGATAGCGGACAGAACGAATATCCAAACCGTAGCGGTTAAAATAATAGTTGCACCATAGTTCATTTGTCGCCTTCGAAATCCCATACACAGTTGTTGGCTCAATAACTGTATGCTGAGGTGTGGATGTTCTTGGTGTAGTCGGACCAAATACGGCAATTGTACTTGGGAAAAACACTTTTCTCACCCCTTGAGCCCGTGCCAATTCAAGGATCGAAAGCGAGCCGTTATGATTGATATTCCATGTTTTCTGTGGATTCCATTCGCCATTAGCTGATAGGATAGCCGCAAGATGATATATCGTCGTGATATTGAAATCACCCACTATCTCTGTGATTCGCTGGGTATTTAATATATCAAGCATCTCAAAAGGTCCGGTGTGATCATCGGGTTTTTTAATGTCTGTCGCGAGGACGTGCTCTTCACCATAAGCTTCACGCAAAGCTTCTGTCAACACCGTTCCAATTTGCCCATTGGCACCGGTGACAAGGATCATTTCTTTTCTAGTATTCACTGTGCGACGAAGGTAATAAAAAGGCTAAGGCTAAGGATTAGGCTAAGGTGTAGTAAAACTTCAAGGCACTAAAAAAATAGAATACTACCGCTTCTGCCTTTTCTACCCTTTCTGCCTTTTCTACCCTTTCTGCCTTTATTATCTAAGCCAGTGATATACTAACCAACTCGCTAAATAAGCTAATCCGGTCATCATGACAAATTGAATGATTGGCCATTTCCATGATCTCGTCTCTCGTTTTACAATAGCAAGTGTACTCATACACTGCATCGCGAATGCATAGAAAATAAGTAGTGACCATGTCGTTGCCGGATTGTAGACTAGCGCTCCTGTATCAGAATGTCTGTCTTCAGCCATACTGGTGCGGATTGAAGAGACATCAGAATCATCTTCAATGCGATATATAGTAGCCATAGTTCCAACAAATACTTCTCTGGCGGCGAACGAGCAGATGAGAGCGATGCCCATCTTCCAGTCAAATCCAAGTGGCTCAATGACAGGTTCAATGAATTTTCCAAG
>JBDUAU010000304.1:0-5881 GCA_040004485.1 Saprospiraceae bacterium | reverse complement strand
CATTCAGCCCATTCAGCCCTTTCTGCCCATTCTGCCTATACTAATGTCAAAATGGCAGATTTTCCATATCTTTGCATCCTTTTTAATAAATGAATCCTACAGAAAATATAGAAAAGTTAATTGCTGAATCCCGGCAGGGAGAAGCATTTTATATATCTGATAATGAGCCTATTAATGATGCTTATATAAAGCGATTCTATATTGAGAGCTATGGTTGCGCGATGAATTTCAGCGATAGTGAAATAGTGGCATCCATCCTCTCTGACTGTTCTTATCTTCCAACGAAGGATATTGAGCATGCTCATCTGATTCTCCTCAACACATGTTCAATCAGGGAAAAAGCTGAGGATACGATCAGACAGCGACTTAAAGTCATCAATAAGCTGAAATTTCGCAAGCCCGACACCATGGTGGGCATCCTGGGTTGCATGGCAGAACGATTAAAGCAAAGCCTCCTTGAAGAAGAAAAACTCGTTGACCTCGTGGTGGGTCCGGATGCTTACAGAGATTTGCCGGGTCTGATCAATCGCGTGGAAGACGGCTCAAAAGGAATCAACGTACTTCTTTCCCGTGAAGAAACCTATGCGGATATCAGTCCGATAAGACTTGAGAGTAATGGTGTGACCGCATTCATTTCCATCATGCGTGGTTGTGACAACATGTGTTCGTTTTGTGTAGTCCCTTTCACTCGTGGACGAGAAAGATCGCGAGATTCGTTTACCATCATTGCGGAAGCAACTCATCTTTTTGAAAAAGGATTTCGTGAAGTCACTTTGTTAGGTCAGAATGTTGATTCATATAAATGGCAACATCCTGATTCAAATGAACTTTACTCTTTTGCAAATCTTCTTGAATTGGTCGCGCAGGTTCATCCGGATTTGCGGGTTCGCTTCAGTACGTCTCATCCAAAAGATATCACTGATGCTGTATTGCATGTAATTGCTAAATATGAAAACATATGCGACTACATACATCTCCCTGTTCAATCAGGTAACAGCAGAATACTATCGATGATGAATCGTACATATGATCGCGATTGGTACATGAATCGTATCATGGCGATCAGAACTATTTTACCTGAAGCCACTGTTTCCTCAGACATCATTACTGGTTTCTGCACGGAGACTGATGAAGAGCACCTTGACACATTATCCATGATGTCATGGGCTGATTTTAGTATGAGTTATATGTTCATGTATTCAGAAAGGCCAGGCACTCTTGCTGCTAGAAAATATACAGATGACATACCTGAAGAAGTAAAGAAATCCCGTCTGAGTGAAATTGTGGCTTTGCAAAATGATATTTCAAGAGCACATAATGCAAGAGACATTGGCAGGGCATTTAAGGTGCTCATTGAAGGTAATTCACGAAAATCGGAGGATGAATTTAAAGGACGTAATTCTCAGAATAAAATGGTTGTCTTTCCAAAAGAATCAGGATTTAAACCTGGCGACTATGTTCATATTTATATCGAATCAAGTAACAGTGCGACATTGAAAGGCCGTATTGTAAAGACATAATTACATTTTCCTGATGAGTGATGCTGCTTCTATAAAACAACGATTTGGCCTTGTCGGCAGATCACTGCTTTTTGACAGGGCATTGAATACAGCAGCACGTGTAGCAGGCACTGAACTCACGGTCCTTATCACAGGTGAAAGCGGCGTCGGTAAAGAGGTTTTTAGTCACATCATTCATGCACTGAGTCCACGCAAGCACAACAAATTTATCGCGGTCAATTGCGGGGCTATTCCTCAGGGTACGATAAACTCGGAATTATTCGGTCACGAAAAAGGCGCTTTCACAGGAGCCACTGCAGATCGTAAAGGATACTTTGAATCTGTTGATGGAGGTACTATTTTTCTGGATGAAGTCGGTGAGATGCCAATGGATACACAGACATATCTGCTGCGTGTACTTGAATCAGGAGAATTTATGAAAGTTGGTTCTTCCCATGTCCAAAAAACAGATGTACGTGTGATTGCCGCAAGTAATGTTGATCTCAAAGAACGTATCCGTCAAGGCCGATTTCGCGATGATCTTTATTACAGGTTGAATACCGTCCCCATTCATATCCCCAGTCTGAAAGAGAGACCGGAGGATATTAATATTCTGATCAGGAGATTTGCAGTAGATTTTGCTGAAACCTATCACACTGAATCAATTCGTTTTGATGACCAGGCAAAAAATATCCTTGTGAAATATTCCTGGCCGGGCAATATCAGGGAGCTTAAAAACCTTATTGAACAGCTTAGTGTCCTGTCAGAAGACAAACATATTGATGCCGAAACATTGTTGCAAATCGCTCCCCATCTTGCAAAAACAAATCTGCCTGCGTTGACAAGAGGCTCCGCTGATGGTTTCCCGGAAAGAGAGATTTTATACAAGCTTTTATTCGATATGAAAGGAGATTTGCATGATCTCAAGCAGCTTGTCTTTGAACTCATCCGTGGCAATAATCTCCGTGTTCCGGAATCCATGAACTTCAGGCCCATTCAACCTTCTTCATCCGCTACTGAGTTGGTTTCCACTGAACCTTGGTCAACATCATCACAGGATATTTATCCTGTAAACACAAGCCAGGACAGAGCGCCTCTCATCATCGACGATAAAAAATATACGAATGGTGAACTTGTTGATGAAAGTCTTGCGCTCGAAGACATGGAGAAAGACATGATCAAGAAATCACTGAAACGACATGGTGGCAGACGAAAGGAGGCTGCCCTTGAATTGGGTATTTCAGAGAGAACCCTTTATCGAAAAATCAAGCAATATGACATCTGAGAAAATGTCAAAATCCCTGATGCGAACTCTGGCAAAATCCTTCAATATATTATTGCAAAATGGAATATTTGCAATAATGTTGCTCATGCTTGTTTCCGCTTTTACAGGCTGCTATTTATTTAGAGGAGCCAGTATTGACCCTGAAGTGCAGACTTATAATGTCGGTAATTTTAAGCTCACAGCATTGAATGCACCGGCGACAATCACACAGACATTTGCAGAATCACTGAAAGACAAGATCTCAAAGGAATCAAGACTTAAATATACCGATGAAAATCCTCATCTCGAATTTAATGGCACCATACAAGGATTCAATGTCACTTCAGTAGCTCCTCAGCCAGGAGAAAGAACTTCTTTCAACAGACTGACAATAAGCCTTACAGTTGAATACACGAATAACCTCAATCCTAAGGATAAATGGACAAAATCATTTTCTCATTTTGAAGATTTCCCATCGGAGACTAATCTACTCCAGGTACAGGATGAGCTTATCGATGTTATCTTCAAACAGATCCTGGAAGATATCTTTAACCAGGCATTCAATAATTGGTAGGCCTCAACGATGGAAGAAAAAGATCCAGATCATATTGCACGACCGGGTGTTCCTGAAGCACTTGATCCTGATTTGGGCAATGGGTCTTTATGGGAAACCAATCCGCACGAATTAAATTTAAAGAATGTTGATCCATTGCATCAGCTGGATAATCTTCTTTTCGATGAGTCTGTCAAACAAAAGATCATCAATCAATGGAATGGAAAGAATGATATAATTCCGAATGATATGTCATCCTTACACTCCCCTGAAAATAATACTTCAGAATCTGATGATGGGCAAATGACCTGGCCTGAGCTGAAACAAATCATCACCAGGAATAAAGTCGAAAACACCATGGAGGTCGAATGGGCAAAGGACGAAATTGCTCCTGAAACTGAATCTGAGGAACAACCATCTCCAATTCCTGAAGATATCCCTGGCGCAAAAGAGTCTGTCGGAGAAGCTAAATCTGACTCCCAGACGGGAAAAGTCGGAAAAAGAGTCCGAAAGGTGGTGAAGAAGGCCCGTGATGAGGCATCGGCTATTCCGGATGCAGATCAATCAAGTCATGATACGGTTTCTGGAAATGAGTCATTATCTCCCTTCACGCGCTGGTTAAAAGGGCTCAGGGGCTCTGAATATGTCCACCCTTACGATGATGACTATGGCCTCGACCAGATGTCCTCATTGGCTCGCGGCGGTGTGTCAGAGACTTTTGCTGATTTGCTTGCCGCTCAGGGTTATAAGGATAAGGCAACAGAGATGTATATGCAGCTTATGGAAAAATATCCCGAAAAAAGTAGTTTCTTTGCAGCCAAAATAGAGGCACTTAAATAATTATCTTCATTTGTCATGCTTAAAGTATTAACCATATTCATTGCTTTGGTTTGCGTCCTTTTGATGGCTGTGATCCTGATTCAGAACCCAAAAGGTGGCGGTGTAGACAGTACGTTTGGAGGCCAGAGCGCTAACCAGATGTTTGGTGCAGCCAGATCAGTTGATTTCATCGAAAAACTTACCTGGGCACTTGCAGCAACACTTTTTGCCCTGTGCATATTCGCGAGCTTTTTCGCAAAGTAACTGCACTTTCCAGGGGAGAAAGCTTTACTCCTTTTTATTTGCCCTGATCATCACCCAATCACAACCTTTCCAAGGTCTGGATTGTCATAATGGCAGCAAATTCAATGTTCTAAAATAGAATCTATCCATTAAATAGACAGTCCTGCAGTAGGGCTGAAATTATGGCAGATAAGTCCATGATGGCATGTCTTATGATAGGGACGGGTACAGAAAAAAATCAATAACAAGTAAAATCATCTAAAATCTATGAAACTTAAACCCATTAATGACCGGGTGGTGATCAAACCGGCTCCTGCAGAGGAAAAGACCAAGAGCGGCATTATCATCCCGGATACAGCTAAAGAAAAACCACAACGTGGTGAAGTCATTGCGGTCGGACCGGGCAAAGAAGGCAACCTCATGACTGTTCAGGTAGGTGACGTGGTACTCTACGGAAAATATTCAGGACAGGAATTATCCCATGATGGTGTAGACTACCTCATCATGCGCGAAGATGACATCCTGGTCATTTTGAATTAATACGCATATTCCCTTCAGGTATTCAACAATAAACTTCTAACGCAGATAAAATCATAAAACAATGGCTAAAGAAATTAGCTTTAATACAGAGGCAAGAGAAAAATTAAAAGCTGGTGTTGACGCATTGTGCAACGCCGTAAAAGTTACATTAGGTCCTAAGGGCCGTAATGTCATTCTTCAGAAAAGTTTCGGCGCACCTACGATCACAAAAGATGGTGTTACGGTAGCTAAAGACATCGATCTTGATGATCCTGTAATGAATATGGGCGCTCAGTTGGTAAAAGAAGTTGCATCGAAGACAGCAGACATCGCTGGTGATGGTACGACTACAGCTACTGTTCTCGCTCAGGCCATGGTCAATGCAGGAATGAAAAATGTTGTCGCCGGTGCTAACCCAATGGACCTCAAAAGAGGAATTGATAAAGCCACTAAGGCGGTCATTGAAGATTTGAAAAAACAATCAGAAGTAATTGGCAATGACTTCGAAAAAATCGAACAGGTCGGTTCTATTTCTGCCAACAATGATGAAGAAATAGGAAAGCTCATCGCTGATGCCATGCGTCGTGTATCTAAAGATGGTGTGATCACAGTAGAAGAAGCAAAAGGCACGGATACATATCTCGAAGAAGTAAGAGGTATGCAATTTGACCGTGGTTATCTTTCTCCATATTTTGTCACTAATGCAGAGAAGATGATTGCAGAATATGATGATGCCCTCATCCTCATCTACGACAAGAAAATCTCCAACATGCAGGAAATCGTTCCTGTACTCGAAAAAGCGATTGGTGCAGGTCGTCCGCTGTTGATCATAGCAGAAGATGTCGATAGCCAGGCTCTCGGTGTTCTTGTTGTCAACCGCTTACGTGCTCAATTGAAGATCGTTGCTGTAAAAGCTCCGGGATTCGGTGATCGCCGGAAAGCAATGCTTGAAAATATCGCGATCCTCACAGGAGGTACAGTGAT
>JBDUAU010000475.1:0-19848 GCA_040004485.1 Saprospiraceae bacterium | reverse complement strand
CAGTTGTAAAGATGATGCGCTTAAAAAGGATTTTGTAAAGGGTAAAAACCAATACACCATTACGGTAGAATCGACACAAAGGGAATATATTGTACACGTTCCGCAAGGGTATACAGGAGATACACTTACACCTGTAGTGTTCATGTTGCATGGTACAGGTCAGAGTGGAGAGGAGATGTGGGAGAAAAGCGGATGGAAAGAAGTGGGTGAAACGGAAAACATTCTTACCATATTCCCATCATCTTTGCGTTTTTGCATTGTAGATCCGGATGATGGAGAAAAGACGACGACTAAATGGAATTCGGTTCCAGCAGAGTGGTACCCATGCGCAGGGGTGAACATGAGAGATGATATTAAATTTCTTAATGCCGTGCTCGATGAAGTGGAGGATAGATTTAATATCGATTCAAAACGTGTTTATCTCGTTGGCTTTTCCAACGGAGGTCAGATGGCAGCTAAATGTTCCATTGAGTTTAGTGATCGGTTAGCAGCAGTAGCGGAATCTGCCGGCTCCTTTTATATAGATACCATGTTTACCCCTCTCCGAAAACTACCGACATCTTACATGCTGGGTAATGAGGATTATGGCCCAGGAGGGACAGGTCCTACCATTCCATTATCAGCGCTTGATTCTGTCCTTCATCGGACGGATGTTCGCCCTGGAAAACCCAGTTCTACCCATGTCAAAAGTTTCGGTCTTTCTCCAAATTATTTCATCACCGGAGACACTAACACTCTGGTGGTGGCCACATATCCATCCCTGACACCGGGATCGGTAGCTGATTATCGGTTTGTTTTTATCAATGGCCTCAAACACGCTTATCCGAATGGAACAAATCACTGGTTGAAAGCGGCAGAGCAACATTGGGCCTGGTTTAAACAGTATAGGATTGAATAAAACGAAGACTTCAACTGAATTTTGATTTCGTTCCTCTTTCAATACCCATTACCCATTCTCCTTCTTCACATATGTCTTGATTTCATAATGTATTCCGCCATTGACTATCTTTACCCTTCGTTTAGGGATCAGCTATGGCCAGAAAGAAATCATTAGAAAGAGAACAGAATCATGCAGGCGAGCACACAGGTGTGACCTATCTGAATGGGATGTATGAGGATTATTTCCTGGATTATGCCTCCTATGTCATCCTGGAACGTGCTGTGCCGGACATTAAGGATGGACTCAAACCTGTGCAGAGAAGACTGCTGCACGCCATGAATGAGATCAATGACGGCCGTTTTCATAAGGTGGCCAATATCATCGGTCAGACGATGCAGTTTCATCCGCACGGCGATGCGGCGATCGGTGATGCACTAGTCAATCTCGGCCAAAAAGATCTTTTGATTGATACCCAGGGCAACTGGGGTGACCTGCGCACAGGAGATAGCGCTGCAGCAGCACGATATATCGAGGCCCGTCTGACAAAGTTTGCATTAGAGGTCGCCATCAATCCACAGACCACGCCATGGCAGGTATCTTATGACGGACGTCGGAATGAACCGATCACACTTCCGGTTAAGTTTCCTCTTGTATTAGCACAGGGCGTTGATGGTATTGCCGTTGGATTGGCAACGAAGATTCTTCCGCACAATTTTATTGAACTCATACAAGCTTCTATTAAGGTCCTTGAAGGGAAACGATACAAACTGTTTCCTGACTTTCAGACGGGTGGATTGATAGATGTAAGCGATTACCAGGGTGGAATGCGGGGAGGAAAAGTGCGCGTAAGAGTTCGTATAGAAAAACTCGACAAGAGCAATCTTGTGATTCGGGAGATCCCTTATGGTGTGACCACTGTGGCACTCATGGACTCTATCGTAAAAGCAAGTGAGAAGGGCCAGATCAAGGTCAAAAAATTAAGTGACAACACCGCTGCAGAAGTAGAGATTACGATTGAGTTGCAACCTGGTGTTTCTCCTGATCAGACAATCGATGCGTTATATGCTTTCACGCAATGTGAAGTGTCCATATCTCCGAATGCCTGTGTGATCAGTGACAACAAACCAGTCTTCCTTAACGTAGATGAAATATTACGACTGAGTACACTCAACACGCAGGAATTATTAAGACAGGAACTCAACATTCGCCTTGGAGAGCTTGAAGAAAAATGGCATTTCTCAAGTCTTGAAAAAATATTTATCGAAAAAAGAATCTATCACGATATCGAAGAATCGGAGACGTGGGAAAATGTACTCCACATGATTCGTGTCGGTTTGGCAAAATATATTTCAACCCCTTCTACAAAAACCAAAACGGATAAACGATTAATCCTGCATCGGGATATCACAGAGGAAGATATCACCAGGCTCACAGAGATCAGAATTAAACGTATATCAAAATACAATTCATTCCAGGCTGATGAGCTGATCACCTATATTGAAAAGGAATTGGCGCAGGTACGGCATGATCTGAAGCATCTGACAGAATATACCATCAATTATTTTCAAAAGCTCCTGGATAAATACGGAAAGGGTAAAGAAAGGAAAACAGAGATCACCACTTTTGATACGATCCAGGCTACAAAAGTGATCGCCAACAATGCAAAACTTTATGTGGACCGGAAAGAAGGTTTCATCGGTTATGGATTAAAGAAAGATGAATTTGTGGCTGACTGTAGCGAGATCGATGATGTCATCGCATTCCGGAAGGATGGAAAATTTGTGGTTTCAAAAATCGCAGATAAAGTATTTGTTGGCAAAAATATCATCCATGTCAATGTCTTCAAACGTGGTGATGAGCGTACAACATATCACCTGATCTATCTCGATGGTTCTTCCGGCAAATCGTATGCAAAACGCTTCAATGTCACGTCTATCACGCGTGATAAAGAATATGATCTGACGAAAGGCGATAAAGAATCAAAGGTCCTTTTCTTTTCTGTTCATCCCAATGGTGAATCTGAACGTGTAGAGATCCAATTGACACCCGGGTCAAAAGCACGGAATAAAATATTTGATTTTTATTTTGAAGAGCTGGCGATAAAGGGCCGCAATGCAGGAGGGAATATCGTGACGCGATATCCTGTACGGAAAATTACACAGGTCGAAGTAGGGAAGAGCACATTGGGTTCACAGAAATATTGGTATGATGAAGTCAATGGACGTTTTAACAAAGATGAACGTGGAAAATACCTGGGTTCGTTTGATACCGGCGATCAATTATTGTTGATCTATGGTGATGGTAGTTATGAAATAGCGGAGTTTGATCCTTCGGCGAAAATTGATATCAAAGACCTGATGTATGCCGGCAAATTCAAGCCTAAAGCATCCGTGTCAGCGATTTATTTTGAAGGCGAGAAACAATGGACGATGGTCAAACGGTTTTTGATTGAAACCACATCTACCGGTCAGCGTTTTCGCTTTACGACTGAGCATAAGGATTCAAAATTGTACTGGGCTTCACTGGAAGAAGATCCGACTGTGGAGTATGGATACATGAGTCAACGACAAAAAGTGAATGAAATCGTCCAGCCTGCTGAGTTCATTGAAGTAAAAGGATGGAAGGCCTTCGGCAATAAACTTGTAGATAAAAAACTGATCAGTATAAAAGATCAATCAGCTTCCGGAACGGGAAAGGATACAGAGGATAATGAAGATCCTGATGATGGCGAAGAAACGAAACCTACCAAAGCCATCCAGGCTGAATTGTTCAAGGCGCCACAAAAAAAAGATATCAAATCGAAAACACCTGATAAACCAGGAAAGAAATCAGGTAAAAATGGAAAGGGTGATGGCTATCTGCATGCAGGGGATACAATTGAATTTGATTTTTAACTAATTTTTCGCAACTTATTTGATTTTATTATTTTCACTGAACCTACAGTGTTCTACGAATGGTGTAGATTAATTGAATAGAATAGGTGTGATGACCTAGAAGAGTTAAATCAACAACAAGTAGGTCATTTCCTTGTTTATTAAGAAAGCTCCTAAAGTACCCTCAATAACATTGACAAAGAAAGAAATTATAGAAAACGGCTGGGTCGAAAAATACGTCCTGGGCCTGACCTCCGAGGAAGAGAGTTCTGAAGTTGAACGTCTTGCAAACTTATATCCCGAAATCCAGGACAATATCAACGACGCACGCCATAAGATTTGCGGGAAATTTAACAGGAACCTGACGCAGCCTGCTCTTCGGGATACACTCATGAACAAGCGCAAAATGATGTTCCTGACGGTCTTAGGAGTCTCTATTTTTTCTCTTGGGTTTTGCTTTTTATGTCGCGAACATTTTTCGTTAAAAGCTGATTATTCTGAGCAAAGTAAGAAGCTGGCGATGGAAGAAGCGATGTTGATTCAGTTTGATTCTGTGTTTCAATCTGCTTCTGAAAAAGCCAAATTTCTCCACGCGCCGTCTACGGAGAAAATCAGGCTTAAAGGGTCGGGTATGTTTTCGGATGCTGAAGCGATGATTTTTAAATGTGATAAAACAGGAAAAATGTTGCTTAGGGTAGTTGATTTGCCGGAGTTGCCCCAAGGACAATATTATGAAGTGTGGG
The DNA here is from genome assembly GCA_040004485.1 of Saprospiraceae bacterium. GTDB lineage: Bacteria > Bacteroidota > Bacteroidia > Chitinophagales > Saprospiraceae > Opimibacter. The sequence goes on along the minus strand of JBDUAU010000475.1, from coordinate 15,352 downwards.
CGGAACAAAAACCAAAACCGGATCGCCTGATCGGTCTTCTCAGGTCACCATTGAGATATGATAGTCTTTATACGCTGGATTCCATGCTTTATTCTTCAGCTCTGATGATCAAAAGCATTGACAATGCGCAACATAAATCAGAGCCGGTTTGCCTGGCATCATTAGGTAATTGACGGAGGCACCAATTAATGATTGATTAATTGGCCATTTCCTGATTACACAACCTTCTAACGCACGAAATTGTTAATAGAGGTCCTCTATCAATTAATATTTTAATACCAGGCACATGGCCAGATCTTCCTTATACAATCCGTTCCTAATACTCCTGTTTGCCACTGCATGTATCTTTAGCTCCTGCTCTTCATCTCAATCCGGCCTTGCAGACAAGAAAAATTATACCGGCAATGATGACCAGTACAGGAAGTCCTATTCCGTTAAGTTTGATGAAAATGAGAAACCCCTTCGCTTTGGATATAATTATATCGTTTCAAAAGTACCTGAAGGATTTAAAGTCAGGGTTTTTCATCCTGAAAGTAAAATGCTGATTGAAGAAAAAATATATAGTACATCTGCGTTGACATTATTGCATGGATTTTATAAGAGCTGGTGGGATGACGGATCTATCCGCGAATATGGTACATATCAGTACGGGCGCAAAAATGGAATCTGGCTTACGCATGAGCCAGGTCAGGGTAAATCCGCATCAGGTGAATATATCAATGACCATAAAGAAGGCATCTGGACACAGCTCGACTCTGTCGGTGTCATCGAATCTGTATACAATTACAAAGATGGCAAACGCTACGGCAAATATTTCTTGTACGATGGTACAGGACAAAAAACGAATGAAGGCCTTTACAGAAATGATTCGCTGATAGCAGAATTATTTAAGCAGCCGGTGATGACTTTGCCTTTTCTGAAGAGTTGTTATGCACAGCAGGGGATCACTTTGTCTGCGTGCACGGATGCGGCACTTGCGCAGTATATCTACACCACCATAAAATATCCAACTGATGCGAAAAAGAAGCATATTGAAGGAAGTGCTTTTGCGCAATGGGATGTAATGGAGGATGGCAGTGTAAAGAATATCCGTGTACCTCAGGCTCTGAGCCATGATATAGAAGCGGAATGTATCCGGGTATTAAAAAACATGCCTGCATGGGAGCCTGCGCAGAAGGGCGGAATACCCGTCAAATGGACGGTTTCGTTACCCATTAATTTCAGATTGTAGCGATTGATTTCAATTGCCCCGGAGGCTTCAATTCAATCCCTTCAGGATTGTAAATACACTTCATTCCTATTCCCCGGGTTGCAACCCGGGGGAATAAAAACGAACAAATTTTTCCAATCCTGAAGGGATTGAATAAAGATCTGTGGGCTTTTTTGCAAAAATCACCCATTCAGGTGATGTCCTGTTATCATGGACAGGTCTACATTTACACCATGGGCCATAAAATATGCCCTGATGATTAATGAATATCGCATATCTCGCTGATCAAATAATCAGCCACAAAAACATTCTACATCCTGAGATAAAGGTCGGTCCAAGTGTCCAATCTGATTATCATAAATCACCCATTACTTCGACAACTCTCTTTCAGTTAAAGGAAGAATTTGAATCCATAATTGAACGTATAGAAGAAAATGTTGATTTGAAATTAACCTCATGACAGCGCTATGAATACTCAGCCGATTTCAAGTAGAACTTCAAAAGTGATCCCGCTTACAGCCGGTCGAAGGTTGAATATATTAAGGAGAAACGAGGATATCATTGAAAATGATTTATCAGCTTCAAAGGAATTTTTCGCTATTGCCACAAAAGGAAAGATTGAAATGATAAGCTTCTCAGAAATCGTGTTTGTAAAATCTGAGAGTAATTATACCAGGTTTCATTTAAAAGACAATGGGATGGTTTTCGCAGCAAAGACACTCAAGGAAGTAAGTAGGTTATTAGAGAAAGCCGGATTTATACGGGTGCATAAATCATTTATACTTCATCCGTCAATCGTCAGGCAATATGATATTGCCCATGGAATACTTCTTCTGCGGAGTGGAGAACAGATACCAGTGTCAAGGTCTAATAAGAAAATGGTTGCGGAGAAATTACTAACTTGTTCATGTTAGGTCTTAAACCTTTTCTTTTATTTTTTGTCAAATCATTTATCACTAAATAAAAATTGAGACATGAAAAATGGATTTGCATTTTTTATATCAATCTTCATGCTGACAGCTATTTCTTCTTCATTGGCTGCCCAATCATGGACATTTCTGGGATCTGCCAAAGTTCATGGCATAGGTGTAGATCATGATGAAATACTGGTCACCGTCATGCAGGGTGATTTTTCCGCTATCAAGCTTTTTGTGGAAAATGAAGGCATAGAATTTGAACGCGTTGTTGTGCATTTTGGAAATGGCGGACAACAGGAGCTTGTCATCAGGGATTTCATTCCTGCAGGAGGAGAGACACGTGTTTTAGATTTAACGGGCCGTGATCGCATCATCCACTCTGTTGATTTTTATTACAAAAACAACCCGGTGACAAAGCGCAAGGGGAAAGTAAAGCTCTACGGCAGGCGTTAAGTTTGCTCAGGCATTATTTCGATTTCGGTCTTCTAATGTCAGGCCACTTTCATCAGGTGATAATATGATCAATCGTCAATGGCTTTTGCATCCTTCGTGTCCTTTTTATCCTTGTCGGCCTTCTTCTTATGTTCGACAACAAGACCGTTTTTCAATTTGCGGGAAACAGTTGAGTAAGGTCCGGTGATAACCTCTTCACCAACTGTCAACCCCTCAAGTACCTGGATGTATTCATTATCCTGAATGCCGGTTTTGACTTTGACCATTCGCGCTGTATCAGCTTCATACACAAAGACCACTTCATCAATTTCATCTTTGGTAATAGATTTTTTTACACCAGATGAATCTTTCTTCTCACCATCTTTTTCCCTTGTGGTTACAGCCTGGATAGGAATGGCTATTACACCACGTTCCGTATTTGTATTGATATCAACCGAAGCAGACATACCCGGCCTGAAGGGCATTTTCTTATCATCAAGATTTGAATAAGAATCCTGGAGGATCCTGATTTTAACGATAAAATTCGTCACCTGATCAGACGTCAGTTGCGCTTCCATTCCTGTGCCTGTGTTGGATGCAGAGCTGGCCATCTCTGTTACTATGCCTTTAAATTTTTTATCGAGATAGGCATCCACTTCAATATCGGCTGTGTCACCGACAGAAACACGAAGAATATCATTCTCACTGACTTCCACCTGTACTTCCATGCTATTGAAATTGGCAATGCGCATCATTTCCGTTCCTGTCATTTGGATAGTTCCGACGACGCGCTCACCTTTTTCAACATTCAGTTTGCTCACTATTCCTGATGTCGGTGCGAGGATTGTGGTCCGATGGAGATTGGTACTTATTTCCTTGTAATTAGCTTGAGAACTTGCGACGCTGTACTCTGCGGATTTAGCACCATTTACTGCGGATTGATAACTTGCTTCAGCGGCTCTCAGGTTCGCTTCCATCTGGTCTAAGGTGGCCTGCGAATTTTCCATGTCCTGGGCGGAGATGACGCCATCGGTTCTTAATTTTTTATTTCGCTCATTTGTGCGTTTAGCAGTTTCAACCTGGGATTTCATTTGTTCGGCCTGGGCTTTAGCATTGTCTATTGCAGACTTTGATCGTGACAATTCGGATTTTGAGACATTCACATTTGCGCCTGCGCTTTCCACTGCACTGGCATATGCTTCGGGATCTATCCTTGCAAGAAGCTGGCCTGCTTTGATGGAGTCACCTTCTTTCACAAATAACTCTACGATTTCACCAGAGACATCAGAGCTGATTTTTACTTCTTTCTCAGGAAATATTTTACCTGATGCGGAGACAATTTCACGAATGTCCCTGAGCAATATTTTTTCAGATTCCACAGGCTCGCCTTTCGGTTTTTTTCTTGCTTTAATAGCAGCACCTGCGAGAAGGAGTACAAGTAAACCAGCTAATGTCCATATGATCCATTTGCTGGATTTCTTTTTTGTATTCGTCATGTCGTAATGAGTTCGTTCGTTTTGATAGTTTAATTGAGTTTAATGCCACGGCCCATATAATACTCAATCACTTTTATTTTGAAATAATAATCATAGCGTGCGATGAGTTCGTTGAGTTGTGCTGTATCACTCCGGTTACGGGCACTTAAGTATTCAAAATTGTTGAGAGAACCTATTTCGGCCAGACGGTCCGCATTTTTCAATGCTACATTTGCTGCGAGTGAAGATGCCTCAGCGGCCTGCAGTGATTTTTTGGAAGCTTTAGCCGAAGTTAAAGCATTTTGAATATTTGTTTTTAACGTTTGCTTTACGAGATCAGTTGAAATGGCGGCATTGATAACATTGATTTTTGCATTTTCAACAGCGGCTTTTGCGCTATAATTATTGAAGATGGGAACCGATAATGTCAGGCCAAAACCATATCCAATATTATTATCCAATTGTGTCCCATAAGAAATCGGGTTGAACGTAGTCGGGATAGAATTTTCAACTTCGAATAAGGTTTGTTGACCGTTGATGTAGACACCGGGTTGAGTGATTCTTTGTGTAATGTAAGTTCCTGGTGTTTTTTCGAGATCTGACCAGTTCGTGCCGAGATTTCCACCGATACTGAGGGACGGTATCATCTGGCTTCTGGCAATGGAAACACCCAGGTCATTTGCTTTTTCGCGAAGTTCTGCTGCCTGGATGTTTGGCTGACTTGCAAGTGCTGCTGAGTAAACAGTTTCGAAAGATTCATTCTCGAGAGCTTCAAGCTGTGATACATCTAATGATGGTCTCTCGATCACCAAAGGAAAATCTGCTTCCATCAACATCTGCTGTTTGAGTACAAGCAGATTATTGTCAATATTATTTTGTGCGGTGACTATGCCCTGTTCGTCGATCGCTATCTGAGCTTGAATATCGAAACGGTCGTTTTCAGGTTTTGTTCCTGCGGCGATCATTTTATCAAGGTTATCGAGTTGATGTCTTGTCAGCTCGACGCGGCTATTGGCAATTTCGATGTTTTCATAGGCAAACAATACATTCAGATAGGCAAGTGCAACGTTCAGAGCCAGATCATTTTCGGCCTGCCTGATGTCATCGTCAGATGCTTCGGTCTGGAAATTATTCTGTCGAATGGAATTATTCAGTCTGAACCCGTTAAAGAGCATTAAACCTGTAGTGACACCAATACTCTGATAGAATGAATTTTCTGTTTCAAAAAGATTTGTAACCGGGTTGATGACACGGCCAAAGCTTACACCCAGGTTGGTGTTGGCGTTGAGGTTCGGAAGATGTTCCATGCGGAGTCTTTTACCTTCAATTTCGCTTCCTTTTTTCATCAGGTTAGCTTGCTTGATGGTGAGACTTTTAGTCAGTGCTTCGCGTATACATCGTTCAAGATTCCACTGTTCCTGTGCTGCGACAGACATGCTCAGCAGGAATAGGCAAAGCAATGAAAAGCAAATTTTTTTCATCTAATCTTTGGTTTGGAAGACTATATTACTGTATGATCGGGTCATCAAATTATTTTTTTCTATAGAAACCAGCAAATAACGGATCAAATCAGCGCTACGGGCTTTTGTGGTGCAAACTTACTTAAGATCGGGTAAAACAGGAGATCTCCCTTCAAATTCAGTCATTTGACCCAAAGGTATGGGCTCCGACCAACTGATCATATTGACCCCCTCTGGGTCTAAAATAGGTGAGCACTGTATATTGATTTTCAGTAGCATACCAGTCGCCCTCAATCACAGAAAAATCAGGATTCCCATTTTGAGCAGGCACTGCATATTGATAGTTATAATATCCTTGTTTTAGCAGCAGCCTTGCAACATAAGCACCTACTCGTTGATCAAAAACCATCCTATATTCAGGAAGCATTTTCCAGTCTGTGAAGCCGCCGACAATATAAATGCTACTGCCAAAATCTTCGGGAAGATGAAGTGTGAAGAGGACTTCGGTATAGTCGGTGCTTAGATTTTGCTCGCGGTAATTATATCTGTTGACGAGATTAATAGTTGACGCTAATGAATCAATCGGAATTGATCTTTTATTGTAATCCCTGTTGTACGGAACATACATGCCATCGAGATCTTTTCTCCATAGATAAGCTTTCATAGCCCTTGGTTCATCGGGAAAAAGAATGGTACTGTAACCTTCTTTATCTTCTGAGATATCGAGGACATTTTCAGACCTGTATATCATGCTGCTGATGTCAAGGTTTCGGAATTCCTTACCGGCTTCAAAGACAATTTTATCCTGGTAATCATAGGATAAATAAGTGCCTGTGATGAGACGTGGTTCGAGGTCCTCCAGGATGTTGTCCCATCGGCCATTTTGCATGACGGTGCAGGATATTTCTGCACGTGGGTTGGTAGTTTTCAATCCTCCGATCTCAGCACCAAAATCGATTTCCTGGTATGTGTTTTGTTTTGACACCATAGCTGGCCGAGTCTCTTGAGTACGATAGCTTACTTTCTCATCCGTGATCAGAAAACGTCTTGTGATGATGGGGTCGTCTTCATCTCCGGGTTCGTAGACGACGAGGAGATAATTTCCGGAGATGGACCATTTTACTTCATCATTTGGGATGGTGAGTTTGTATTGGAGGTAATCCTGGTATGTGCCGGATGAAAGCTCGTAGTCACGGATTTCTCCTTCTCTGTAGCCGCCCAGGTAGTCAAACGGGGATAGTTCCTGTGTGGGCTTCCAGTCACGGTCACAATGAATGACGGTATAATAATAGCGGGTGCCTTTGCCATCGAGTTCATCGAAAGAAAGAAACAATGAATTCTCCTGACCCAGTTTAGCGATCGGGAAGGTTAGGAAGAGGCCATTGACATGCATTCTTACGGACTTGATATACTCTCTGTAGACCCCGTCATCGTAAGAATCGAGATGAGGTTGAGCCTTCAGGAAGGAAGCTATAATGAGTAGGGAAAAAAGTAAGGAATACTTCAATGAAAGGACTTTAATGCAAGAAAGAATGGTGTAATAACGTGAAAATGGGGGGAAACGTTTTTGATGAAGTGCTTTAAATCAACAAAGAGTGATGTCCATGCTCCAAGAGTGCCACTATCATCTAACTGTTTTATTCTCAGGGCCTCTAAGCACTTCTCAACATGTCCTTTTCGCACTCACATACCTACTCCCCTTCACGAAATAACGCCAGGGCCAATCCGCTGCATCACCAGCGCTGTCAATTCCTATCCTTTTGCCAACACAGATTTCCGCATCAGTGAATTTTACAGCTCTGTCTTCTATCCATATCGAGGTGGAAGATTTGTGCAATGAAGTTCCTGTCATACCCTTTGTCAAACCCAGGGCAACACAAAGTGCCCCAGGACCTTTTGTCAACCGGATATCAGATGAAACCATTTTTCTTCTTTGTGCCATATAGTCGATTCCATCCGACGGCTCAAGGGCACGAATGAGGACTGCATGCGGATGATCCTGCGGCGCAGTGACTACATTCATCATGTGATGGATGCCATAACAAAAATAGATATATGCAACACCTCCTTCGCGGTACATTACTTCCGTGCGTGGAGTCCTGCGATTGTTGAATGAATGTGCAGCCCTGTCATCGGGACCGCGATAGGCTTCTGTTTCTACTATTTTTCCACAAGTATAAATTTCGTCGATGCGGGTGCAGAGAAATTTTCCTAAAAGATCTTTTGCCAGAAAATTGACATCATGAGAAATATAATATGACGCAGGTAATTTCTTGCCTTTGGGCTTCATTATCTTCTCGAATAATTGGGAGATTCTTTTGTGATGGTGATATCGTGCGGATGACTTTCACTGATACCTGCTGTGGTAATTCTGACGAATGATGCTTCACGTAAAGTTTCAATATCTTTTGCACCGCAATAGCCCATGCCGGCTCTTAATCCACCAGTGTACTGAACCATCACTTCATGTATGCTTCCTTTATAAGGTACTCTTCCTTCAATTCCTTCAGGTACAAGTTTTTTGAGATCATCTTCAACATCCTGGAAGTACCTGTCCTTCGAACCCAGTGCCATAGAACTCAGTGAGCCCATGCCCCGGTATACTTTAAATTTTCTTCCATCAAGAATAATAGTTTCTCCGGGAGATTCTTCACAACCTGCAAATAATGAACCCGCCATCACCGTATGTGCTCCTGCTGCAATAGCTTTCGCAATGTCGCCCGTAAAACGAACACCTCCGTCTGCGATGACAGGGACACCTGATCCTTTCAAGGCATAAGCAGCTCCATAAATCGCTGACAGCTGAGGTACACCTACACCAGCTACAATACGGGTAGTGCATATGCTGCCAGGTCCTACTCCAACTTTCACCCCATCTACACCTGCTTCAAGTAATGCTAAAGCACCAACACCGGTAGCTACATTGCCTGCTATGATTTCCATATCAGGATATCGTTTTTTAATCTCACGTATCATCCTCAATACCCCTTCTGAATGACCATGAGCAGTGTCCACTACGATTACATCTGCTTCAACATGTCTTAGGGCATCAACCCTGTCATGGGTGTCGGCTGTAATTCCTACAGCTGCACCTACTCTAAGTCTACCAAGATGATCTTTACTGCTATTCGGAAAATCTTCAAGACGCATGAGATCTTTGTAGGTGAGAAGACCTTTTAATTTTTGATTGTCATCGACAACGGGGAGTTTTTCGATCTTATGTTTTTGAAGAATTTTTTTGGCTTGTTCCAAAGTTGTTCCCATCGGAGCAGTGATGAGCGGTGTAGGTGTCATCAATTCAGAGACAGGCCTGTCATGACGCGCTTCAAATCTTAGATCACGATTGGTTAGAATTCCTACAAGCGTTCCGTCAGCGCTCGTGATAGGTATTCCACCAATTTTATACGTGCGCATCAATTGCTGAGCTTCACCCACTGTAGCGGATACAGAGAGAGTGACAGGATCCTGAATCATACCGCTTTCGGATCTTTTGACAGCCCTTACCTGATTGGCCTGGCTGCTGATATCCATGTTTTTGTGAATGATCCCTATGCCGCCTTCCCTTGCGATAGCGATGGCAGTATCTTTTTCAGTCACAGTGTCCATAGCAGCAGAGACCATCGGCATCTGGATACGGATATTTCGGCTAAGTTGTGAACTGATATCTACTTCCCTGGGCAGGACGCTGGAGTATGCGGGAACAAGCAGTACATCGTCGAAGGTAAGCGCATCAGCAAAAAGCTCATGCTTGCTTTTAAGATTGAATTCCATGTGCAAAACTACCACAGATTAATCAGATACCACAGTTTAATCAGATTAATCAGATTTCTTTTTATGGTTTTTTGGAGCAAATTGATCAACTAACTCACTCAGAAAGAACTTTTTACCTTTAGCGATGATGCAGATCTACGGAGACGAATATTTTATGCGGCTGGCTTTACAGGAGGCGCAAAAAGCAGCTGAAGCCGGAGAAGTACCGATCGGGGCTGTCATTGCGTCTGGAGATCAACTATTGGCAAGATGTCATAACAGTACGGAGATGCTGAATGATGTCACCGCGCATGCTGAGATCCTGGCCATTACCGCTGCTTCACAAGATCTGGGGAGTAAATACCTGATGGATTGTACACTATATGTCAGCCTTGAGCCATGCATCATGTGTGCAGGTGCGTTACGATGGTCACAGATAAGTCGGGTCGTATTTGCCACTCCTGATGATAAGGCAGGGTTTATGCGCTATGGTAAAGAATTGCTTCATCCAAGAACACAACTTGAGATGGGGATTATGATGGAGGAGAGCGCTTTGCTTTTGAAATCGTTTTTCCTTGCTAGGAGAAAGCAGTAGTCTGTAAAGTGAGTAGTGAATAGTCAGTAGTGAATAGTGAGTGGATTGCAATGTCTGAAACAGTATTTTTGAAAGGAATAGATTTATAAATCGTTAGGCATTATTTTTTTTGAGAGTAGGGACAGGTCGCGACCTGTCCCTACTCTCAAAAAAAATAAGCCCATTTACTGGAAACCTTTTCGTCCAATGTTTTCTTAACACTTGCTTAAAGTCTGATTTAAATCAAGGTTAAACTCTTCATGGACATTGATATTGATCTGCTCATTACCTTAATTTGTATGTAAAATTGAAACTAAATCAGATATTCCCAATGAAGATTCAAATGTATTTAGCCCTTGTGTGTATAGGATTTTTTACTTCATGCAGTCCGCAGTATACTTATTTTACGAAGTCGCTTTATGAAAAGGAGAACTGGACTAAAGATGATATCATGCGTATCCAGTTTTATAATTCAAGAGATATTACCTTATCACGGGCGGTCTCAGATGATGAAACATCTATCACTGAAGGTAAGATCAGGATCATCAATGGAAAGAAAGTTCAGCAGGTCATCATCAGGCAAGGTACACCAGGTGTGGTCGTACTGATGCCAAAAGAGGATCGCTTTGCCATCAGCTTTGAAGAAGCCGATAATGATGCGTATCTCATGTTTGGTCCTAATCCAAAATACGACAACCGTTTTGCATTATTAGCCCAGGACTGGGAACGAGAGAATGGCAAAATTCATTACAAAGGACAAGTCTATAATGTCGATGCAGGTAGTGCATATTCGAGCCTTATGGTCGATCTGAAGCGTATCGGTGAAAATCAATATGAAACAAAGAGAGTACTGGGACGGAAAGTGAAGTGAATAAGTATGAGGTCCGAGCGAATAATGTCGATTTCTGATATGAGATGTGAGAAATGAGATTTGTGATTTCAATCAAATTGTGGCAATTATTTATTTTTGTATTTCAGCTTTTGTCCCTTGTCTCAAATCTTACTCTCTTACTCTATTGGATCCCCTTCAAAAAAGGAACAAATTTAAATTTCCCAAAAGATTTGCTTTCGACATCTCCGGATTCAAGTAATGTATATCGCCACATCGTCTGGCCCTGATCATCTCCGATGGGAATCACCAAATGGCCACCGACAGCAAGTTGTTTTATCAAGGATTCCGGCAGTGAAGAAGCACCTGCAGTGACAAGTATTTTGTCAAAGGGAGCAAACATATCCAGCCCCAAATATCCATCACCTAAGAAAGTTCGTATCGAACGATAACCTAATTCGTTGAGGAATTTTTCTGTTCGCTCATATAGCGTGCTTTGACGTTCGATGGTGTATACTTTGGCGCCAAGTTCTGAAAGGATACAAGCCTGGTAGCCTGAACCTGTTCCCACCTCAAGCACTTTATCTCCTTTTTTGACTTCAAGCAAGCTCGATTGAATGGCTACAGTCAATGGCTGGGAGATGGTCTGATCGCAACCGATAGGGAAGGCCACATTTTTATAAGCCCATTCTTCAAATGCTTTTTCCAAAAATAAATGACGTGGTACTTTTGCCAGGGCGGCCAGTACTTTTTCATCAGTTATACCTTCCTGCCGAAGCGTATCCACCAAATGCTTGCGAAGGCCCTGAAGCTTGTACGAATCTCTTCTCAAGAATGTTTATTTTGTCCAGAAGTTACTGAAAGGATGTGAAATGCTGCCGGCATCTATTCATTTAATCATTTTCTACAGGGCATAAAGTTAATTAATTATATTATAAAAAAACATAATATATGAGTGATATTAAATTTGGGACAGATGGATGGCGGGCGATTATAGCGGATGATTATACGGTCAAAAATGTGATCAGGGTAGCAGAGGGTGCTGCGATATTTATGGAGGAACGGGCGATGCAAAAAGTTGTGATCGGATATGATTGCAGATTTGGTGGTAAAATGTTTGCAGAGGCCACTGCACAGGTGATGGGGAGTCATCAGATATCGGTGGTGATATGTGATCACGTAGCATCGACACCGATGGTTTCACTCGCTGTCAGCAAACTAGCGGCAGATCTGGGCATCGTCATTACAGCCAGTCATAACCCACCTTCCTATAATGGATTTAAATTAAAATCTTCTTTGGGAGGTCCTTCTGTCCCGGATGATATAGCAGCAGTCGAAAAACATATTCCGGAGAAGCCGATGAAACATCTTGTCACGCTTGATATGATGAAAGAAAAAAATCTTCTTTCCTACATCAATCTTGAAGATTTGTATTATGATCATGTCATGACATCATTTGATATTGATGCTATACGTAAAGTTCCATTCAGGATCGGATATGATGCTATGTATGGTGCGGGATATCTGATTTTTCCACGAATACTACCTGAAGCCATCTGTTTGCATTGTGATTACAATCCATCATTCTATGGTCAGGCTCCTGAGCCTATCGAACGAAACCTTGTGCCATTCAGTGAAATGATAAAAGCCGATCCTCATATTAAGATCGGCATAGCAAATGATGGAGATGCTGACCGTATAGGTATGTTTGATGAAGATGGAATGTTTGTAGATGCACATCATATTCTACTGTTGTTATTGTACTATATGCATAAAATAAAAGGAATGACAGGCAAGGTCGTCATCTCCTTTTCTGTAACAGATAAAATGGTTCAACTGGCAAAAAAATTCGGACTCGATGTTGAGGTGACAAAAATTGGATTCAAATACATCGCGGAGATTATGGCGAAAGAAGATGTTCTGGTAGGTGGTGAAGAATCAGGGGGACTTGCTGTGAAAGGACATATTCCGGAAAGAGATGGTGTATGGATGGGACTTGTGATACTTGAATTTATGGCGAAGACCGGTAAATCACTTCGTCAATTGATACAATTAGTATATGATGAAGTTGGGCCATTCGCTTTCGACCGGGATGATCTGCATATCACGGAGGAAATAAAACAAGCCGTGCTTGCGAAATGCCATAACGATCAATACACATCATTTGGACCTTTTAAAATCGAGCGGACCGAAAAACTTGATGGCTTCAAATATTATCTCAATAATAACAGCTGGCTCATGATAAGGCCGTCAGGCACTGAACCTGTATTGCGCTTTTATTGTGAAGCACCTGACCGGGCGATGGCGCGGACGACGTTGGATGCTGCGAAGAAAGAATTACTAGGGTAAGTCACTATTAGGGAATTTAAGGACAGATTCGAAGTTTATCAACTTCGAATCAATATCACAAATCATCGTCTGTTTTGAAAGTAATCACAAGCAGTCTTCTACCGCATTTCATTGCTGAAAAAATTATCTCCATGCCCTATGCTCTATGCCTATTTCCCGGCAATTCGCTTAAGCATATTTCTGAAAATGAAATAATGAAAGGGGAGCATGGCATACCAATAATTGCGCCCTAAAATTCCATTCGGGCGAAACGTGGCGATTTGTTTAAGCACACTGCGGTTTTTATTTTTTACGATTGAAAATTCAAGCCAGGCTTCACCGGGCATTTTCATTTCAGCAAATAAAAGCAAACGGTAATTTTTTCGGTCGACTAATAGCACTCTCCAGAAATCAAGCGCATCACCTGGCTGAATGTCGGTATCGCTTCTTCTGCCTCTTTCCATTCCGACGCCACCCACCAGTTTATCCATGAAACCACGGATACGCCATAATTGATCAGCATAATACCACCCTTGATTTCCTCCGATGCCAAAGAAACGATTGGCCACTTCTTCAACTTTATCATTGTCAATTTCCATCCATCTTCGGTCGGTGTAACATCCATTGACAGGTACTTCCACATATTGATTCAGATCGAGATTGCTGATGCTGCTTGAGGCTGCATCCGTCCAGCTGGATACGACCATGTTTTGTTCGATTTTCAGAAAAGCCATTTTAATCGCCTCCCTGTATGGAATAAGATCCTGTGGAATAATGTCAAGAATCGCGTGCTCTTGACAGACGACATCATTTTTCATGCTTTGCACCAGCTGACGCGCGATCGTAAAATTGGCAGACGTGGTCATGTAAAGCCAGTACACAGACAGGCCCGGAAAAATCACAGGTAATGAAAAAATATATCGTTTATAGCCCCGCACAGCTGCAAACTCCAAAAGCATTTGCTTGTACGTCAGCACATCAGGTCCTCCTATTTCAAATGTTTTATTTAAAGTTTGTTCATTCAGTATGCTTTCTTTCAAATAGTTGATCACGTTACGGATAGCGATAGGCTGACATTTTGAATTCAACCAGCGGGGAACGACCATGACAGGTATTTTTTCTGTCAAGTCGCGAATGATCTCAAAGGATACACTGCCTGAACCCACGATAATGCCTGCCTCAAAAATGGTGTACGGGATACCTGAATGCAAGATCACATCTTTGACAACTTTACGAGCCAGCAAATGTTGCGAGAGATTGACCTGGTTGCTGATACCACCCAGATAAATGATCTGTTTCACCTGACAAAGTGTAGCCACAAGAACAAAGCAACCCACTGATCTGAGTTCATATTCTTTAAGGGTGGTGAATGTATCGCCCAGGGAATGGATCAGATAATAAGCGACATCAAATTGTTTTTTATTGAATTGCTGAATCGCATTTTCGGGTTGAAGAAAATCGAATTCAATAATATTTATTTTGGATAATAGATCTGCTGCAGGCTGAAATCGATTTTGATTTCTCACTACACACGTGACCTCATGACCGGCTTCTACCAGAACCGGCAGCAGCCGCATTCCGATATATCCATTCGCTCCGGTGAGTAAGATTCGCATTTGAAAATTATTTTGGTGATATGGCTACATTCAAAACTGCTAAACTACTTGCTTCGAAGTATTCACCATGTGACGGGCAGGGGAGTTTTCCCCTTGCAAAGTTGTGTGATCATGAATACTCTCGTCTTTTTATTTAAATCAATTTCACTTTATCCCCTCCAATATCCGGATATAATTCGCTCTTTCATACGCAGTTGGATCGGAGACATTCGCCTGGTTCATCGATCCACGGAAATAATCCAGGGACGGAAATCCCATGCTGTCCATCCATTGTCGCAGAACATGCTCCATAATAGCAATAAAGCTGATACCATTCTTATACAAAGCAGAAGCTGTCATCGTCACATCAGCGCCCGCAAGCAGGTATTTGATGACTTCCTGCCCGCTCTGAACGCCTGTAGTCGCAGCTAATGATGCCTTGATATGTCCTGATAATATGGCGATCCACAACAATGGCAGCCGTATCTCATTAGCCTCACTGAATTGTATATCATGTATCACTTTCAACTGCTGAATATCAAAATCCGGCTGATAGAATCTGTTAAACAACACCAACCCATCCGCACCGGCATCTTGCATTTGCAATGCCATATGTCCCATAGCACTGAAGTATGGATTCATCTTCACAGCTATAGGTATGCTGACTGTCTGTTTCAATAGCCTGATGATATCAAGGTAGCGCTGTTCTACATCGGTACCACTCAGACGCACATCAGCGGGGATGTAAAATATATTGATCTCCAGCGCATCTGCTCCTGCCT
>JBDUAU010000515.1:0-5895 GCA_040004485.1 Saprospiraceae bacterium | reverse complement strand
ATCAGCAAATCAGAATACAAAAATTGTGGCTACGGTGGGGCCGGCCTGTTCGTCGTACAATGGGCTCTTAGATCTTGCTAAAGCAGGGGTAGACGTCTTCAGGCTCAACTTTTCACATGGTAAACATGAAGAACATCTTGCCGTCATAAACCATATCGTAGCCATAAATGAGAAATATCAATTTCATCTGGGTATCATGGCTGACCTTCAGGGTCCAAAAATCCGGATAGGTGAAATCGAAGATAAAGAAGTGTTATTAGTCAATGGCAGGGAGATTATTTTCACAACTCTGCCAACTCCGGGTACTGCTGAACGTGTGCATATATCCTTAGATGATTTTCCAAAAGAAGTAAGACCAGGTGAACGCATATTACTTGATGATGGAAAGCTTGTTCTGGAGGTTGTGACGACGGATGGTGATAAAGAAGTAAAACTGAAAGTAATTTTTGGTGGAAAATTATCTTCAAGAAAAGGTGTCAATCTTCCGGATACAAAATTGTCTATTCCGTGTCTCACGCCTAAAGATCTGGCTGACCTTGAATTTATTCTGACACAACCGGTCAATTGGATCGCTTTATCTTTTGTCCGAAAAGCTGAAGATGTCAAAGAGCTTGCAGATCTGATCGAAGCTGCCAATCACATGGCGAAGACGATAGCAAAAATTGAAAAACCGGAAGCTGTCAAAAACATAAAGAACATCATCAAGCAGGCCAATGGCGTGATGATCGCCCGTGGGGACCTGGGAGTGGAGATGGCTATGGAAAAATTGCCAACACTTCAAAAAGAAATTATCCGGCTATGTATCGCTCGTGCCCGCCCTGTCATCGTAGCTACCCAGCTGATGGATTCGATGATCATCAATCCAAGTCCAACAAGAGCAGAGATCACCGATGTAGCCAATGCTGTACTTGATGGTGCTGATGCTGTCATGTTGAGTGCAGAAACCTCTGTCGGTGCTCATCCGGTCAAGGTGGTACAAGCGATGAATAAGATCATCCAGGAAGCTGAAAAACATTATTCTACAAGCATTCAACATGCGAGTCCTTCTTCGAAATCAAAAACATTTTGGTCCGATACGGTGTGTTATCATGCTGCCCGCATGGCTCAGGATGTAAAAGCAAAAGCCATCATCGGAATGACGGTATCAGGATTTACAGCATTCAAAATATCCTCTTATAGACCCATAGATTGCAGAGTATTTGTTTTTTCTGATCAGATCACCATACTCAACACACTCAACCTGGTATGGGGTGTGCAGACTTTTTTCTATGATCGTTTTACATCTACTGATGAGACGATTTATGATGTAGTGGATATCCTGTTGAAGGCAGGGAAAGTCAAGAAAGGAGATATCGTCATCAATACCGGAAGCATGCCAATGCATAAAAAATATCGTACGAATATGCTTAAGCTGACGCTTGTTGATTAAAGAAATAATCGTTTCCCATCGACTCCGCTTAACTACGAATTTGTTTTATGGTTTTAGCGCTGAATTCTTTTTTGCAATCAAAAATATTAGGAAGAAAACGTAATGTTATTCAAATGTTGAGCGTAGTCGAAACATCTTTTGGTATTACTTCGTCGGTCGCTGAGGGAGTCGAAGCGAAACGACGAAAGGTCGCTGAGCAGCGGTGG
This sequence comes from Saprospiraceae bacterium, assembly GCA_040004485.1. Lineage (GTDB taxonomy): Bacteria > Bacteroidota > Bacteroidia > Chitinophagales > Saprospiraceae > Opimibacter. The sequence continues at coordinate 4,260 of JBDUAU010000515.1, read as the reverse complement.
GTCGAAACGACGAAAGGTTGTGGAGGAAGCCAAAGCGAAACGACGAAAGGTTGCTAAAGCAGCCCAAGCGAAACGATGAAAAGGGACTTTATGCGAATCGATGAATAGCCGATAAAGGGAGCCGAAGCGAAACGACGAAAGGTCGCTGAGCAGCGGTGTGTCGAAACGACGAAAGGTTGCTAAAGCAGCGGTGGGTTGAAACGACGAAAGGTCGCTGAGCAGCGGTGGGTCGAAACGACGAAAGGTTGTGGAGGAAGCCAAAGCGAAACGACGAAAGGTTGCTAAAGCAGCCCAAGCGAAACGATGAAAAGGGACTTTATGCGAATCGATGAATAGCCGATAAAGGGAGCCGAAGCGAAACGGCAAAGCGATTCATACCTAAAGCGGTATTTTTACGTTTTCTAAGACACACTTCGCTTTCATTAAAAGAATAAACCCTGTGACCCAGTTGTATAAACCATTTTCTCTCATTTTACTGACTTTACTGAGCATATCTTTTGCTACAGTTTCTACTGCACAAAAGGTCAGGCCTTCGTCAGAACAGGTCACGATTGAGAAAAAGCTAATTGAAGCTAACAAATACACCATGCTGGGTGATTGGTCTAAAGCAGAAGCGAATTACAAGTCCATTCTTACAGACGATCCTCAAAACAGTACAGCTTGTTATGAACTTTCAAGGACGATGGCGGCTCAGGGTAAATTCACAGATGCACTCACCTATGTGCGAAAAGCTATCCGGATAGAATCGGACAATGAATGGTTTCTGCTCATGGAAGCCGACATAGATGAAAAGACAGGTGATCTTTACTCTGCGATGGATGTCTATGACAGGCTTATTCAGTTAAAACCTGAAAGACCGCATTACTACGCCATGCTGATCAATTTTTGTAAAAAAACAGATCAGCGTGAACGATTACTTACTGTCTTAGATAAATACGAACAACTGACCGGTGTCACAGAATCCATCACCAGGAATCGTTTTGAAACACTCGACTCCCTGGGACGAACGCAAGAAGCCCTCGAAGCTATCAACAAACTTATAGCCGTATTTCCAACAAATATCGAATACAAATTTCTTGCCGCATCCTATTGTAAGTTGAAGGGCATGGATGATAAAGCACTTTTGTATTATCAGCAGATACTGTCTCTGGATCCCGGAGATTCAAGGGCCCGTCTCGCCCTGGCAGGTGTTCAAAAGCAGGATGGAAATAAAGTAGCTTACCTCGAGTCCGTGTCATCCATCATGATCAATCCTTCGCTCAATATTGATGTTAAAATCCAGGAGCTGCTTCCCTATGTGATGGAATTGTCAGAGAAAAAGGACAATGATCTCGGTCAGGCATTGCTCAGTGTAATCGATAAACTGACCACAGCGCATCCTAAAGAAGCAAAAGCATACGCTCTCCAAGGTGATGTATTGGCTATTCTTGGCCAAAAGAAAAATGCCATTAAATCTTATATCACTTCCACCGGAATGAATGGAAACATATACGCAGTGTGGGAACAAATGGTCAGTCTGCTGATCGATACCTATGCATATGATGATGTCATCACACAGGCATCAAAAGCAATTGATGTGTTCCCCAACCAGGGATATCTCTATTATGCTGTAGGATACAGTGAATATAAAAATAAGCGATATGATGAAGCATTGGACATGCTCAATCAGTCGTTGATCATGACCGGTAAAAACATAAGCCAGAAAATCAGTGTTTATAATGTATTGGGTATGGTGTACGATGAATTGGGACAGGCGGATAAATCATTTCAGGCATTTGAGACAGCGCTGAGTTTGAATCCAAAAAGTGCAGAGACATTATCCCAGTATAGTCTTGTATTGAGCAAGCGTATTGAACAAAGTGACAAGGCGATCGCGATGGCTGAAAAAGTACTTGCTGAAGGAAATCAATCCGCCAGGGTGCAACAATGGATAGCTGAAGTATTTTACAATCAAAAGAAATATGACAGGGCAAAACAAGCCATTGATGTGGCTGTGGAGAAAGGAACCGATGCCTATGGGTATAATCTGGCTGGTGATATTTATATACTGACAGGAGATGCTAACAGGGCACTGGAGATGTGGCAGAAAGCCGTTGATAATGGCTATCCTGATTCTGAGGTAAAGAAAAAAATAGCTGAACACAAAGGACAATAGTATTCTTCAATGATGGTCAGATAAGTAGAAAATCCTGATGTATCGTAATGTATTTATGAGAAGAATTATTTTTTATACACTGTTTATTTTTTTGTGGGTGTTGACATCATGTAACACCACGAAGCGTTTAGCTAATGATAATGGTCCGGCTATCCTCAATGGCATATCCGAAACTTCAGAGATGCTGGACCTCGTATCCGCTACGGATATACCCTACACATGGTTTGGCGCTGAAGGAAACGGAACTATAGATTGGGAGGGGAACAGGTATACCGCTAAAATCAGGGTGAGAATATTACATGACAGTATTATCTGGGTACAGATTCAAAAATTTGGATTTGAAGTGGGGAGGATGTTAGTCACTCCTGATTCTGCTTTTTTTATCAATCGTCTTGAACGATCATATTCGCTGTACAAAACGAATGATTTTTTTAAGAAATACAATTTGCCTGCTGATTTTAATATGTTTTCTAAAGTATTTACCGGAGGGGCTTACGTGCCACCTTTAATCTCAAAATCGAAAATAGAGGATGACCGGTCACTCTACCTGGAATCGTCAAATGGGGTGAATGCAAGGCTCTGGCTTGACGTTACATCTACGCTGGTACAATCTCTTGTCACTGATCCTTTCAATCATCAATGGGAAGCCGGGTATGCAGATTACAAAGCCACCAATACAGGCCAGTTATTTCCTTACCGCCGCACCAATACACTGGTCAATGATGGTGTATCCAATCTTTTTGATCTCGATTATACCTCGATTGAAATCAATGTGCCCCAGGAATTCCCTTTTTCCATACCTTCACATTATGATAAAATATAATGTGTCGTTAAAAGTATGGGCCACATCGGCTTTTCTTTTCCTGACATTTATGAGTTTCGGTCAAAAGAATCGGGATGATCTTGAGTCACAACGCAAAGCGTTAGAGAGCCAGATCAAATCCACCACAGAGATTCTCGAAAAGACCCAAAAGAGCAAAACAAAATCTCTCAAACAGTTAAAAGCGCTGAATGTACAGATCAGCCAGCGCCAGGAATTACTAGCTTCAATTAATAAAGAACTGGACCGGTTGAAGAAGGAAGCAACTCTGCATGAGCAAAGTAAAAATCAGGCTTCCAAATCGATCTCGCAGTTTGAAGAGAGACTTAATAATGCCTTACGCATGTCCTATGTCCGCAAGCAACTTCAACCGGACTGGATATACCTGTTGAGTGCTCAATCCATTTCACAGGCCCTGACTCGCTGGGTCTACCTGCGTCAGTACAAAATTTTTATTGGACAACAGCTTAAAGAACTCGCCCATAAAAAAGCGATGCACCAGGAGCTCATCACCATCATAGAGGAGAACAAAAAAGAAAAGACTCAACTTTTCAATGAAGAAGAACAACAGCGACGTAATGTCCAGGCCGAACAAAAATCACAGGAAGCATTGCTTAGCGAATTGGGAAAGGAGGAGAAGAAATTGCGAAACAAGCTGACCGACACGCAAGCCAAAAAGAAAAAACTGGATGATGAGATCGCAAGACTGATCAGTGAGGAAGGAAAGAAGATGAATACATCAGGACTTGCGAAAGCGCCTGAAACAAAAGTGCTCAATGATAAATTTGCTTCGAATAAAGGAAAGCTTCCATGGCCTGTGGGTAAAGGAATGATATCGGGAAGATTTGGTAATCATCCGCATCCTGTCCTGAAAGGTATCATGGTACAGAATAATGGAATCGATATTGAAGCGGAATCAGGTGCAGCCGTAAAAAGTTTGTTTGGTGGCACAGTGGCTTCTGTGACGAGAATACCCGGATATGATTATATGGTGATGGTCAGGCATGGACTTTATTTTACAGTCTATAGTAAAATTGTAAATGTAACGGTGAAGAAAGGTAATGATGTCACGACAGGACAAATATTGGGCTACCTGGATAAAGATGATCCTGAACTTCATCTTGAAATATGGCAGGATAAGAATAAGCTTGATCCGGAGACTTGGATAGCGAGGAAATAATTTTGGATTTTGGATTTTGGATTTTAGATTTAGATTTAGATTTAGATTTAGATTTACGATTTACGATTTACGATTTACGATTTACGATTTACGATTTACGATTTA
>JBDUAU010000397.1:0-1780 GCA_040004485.1 Saprospiraceae bacterium | reverse complement strand
AGGGAATTTCAAAATTGAATCCTGAAATAATATACAACTATCTTGAAATTGTATTAAATCGATCATTTCAATCCTCTCCTCATCTGGAAATTTTTTCACCTCCACCTGAACATTATTCATCTCTGCTCGTTGGATAAGGATTAAATAATTTTATAACATTAAAAATAATTAATATGAAAAATGTATTAGGCATATTCATGCTCTTGTCTATCATCGCTCTTTTTGCTTCGTGCAAAAAAGATGAAGGCAAGTTACCTAACATCAGCTTTAAAACAGGTCCGGTCTATGTTAGCGCCGATGTAGCGTTAGCGCCTACAAGTGTCTTAGTGGTCGGTATCAATGCTTCAAAAGCAGAAGATAACGATGTATTGAAGAAATTCACAGTCTCCAAATCTGTCAATGGTGCTGCGGCTACCACAGTATACAGTCAGGATCTAAGTGGAGCCGATGCGGACAGTTATTCCCATGACTATACTGAAGTCCTTGTTGGAAATGCTGGTGACACGATTAAGTATACATTCACGGTCACAAATCGTGACGGGCTTACCAACCAATTATCAATCACAGTAACTGTCACTTAATTAAAATAAATTACAATAAAAAAAGCGGGTCATTCATGATCCGCTTTTTTTATTTGAATTTACCCTTTTAAGAATGAAAAAATATGCCGCTCCGATGGAGCTCAAAAATCTCTTTCGCACTGCGTGCTACAGATATGTCGCTCCTACGGAGCTTTAATTGCATCGATATCTCTTTAACTTCCAAATTCGACGAATCCTCCAAAGCTCCATCGGAGGGACATATCTGTAGCATCCATCGGAGCGATATATTTTGAAACTCGCCATCATTTCAATCCATATACATCCGTCAACCTTCTGCCCTCTGCATCTACAAACTGGGAGAGATCTTCTCGTTTAATCCTGGTATCCGTATCAAAATCAAGTATGATCGTGTCCCGTGTTTTATTCAGATCACCCACAGGTCCTCCTAACCGATTTTGATCACCAGTATATATCCTATACGCAACAATCCGACTGGGAAATACGATGATCGTATCTGCCCCGTCTTCACCCGGTCTTAGAAATTTTTGAATAGGATATAACTTTTCTTCTCTTGCGGTTTGAAGGTTGGTGGCCGTAATTTGTCCTATTGTCATAAAAGAAGAAATGACCGTGATCAATGCAAAACCAATAACCACCAAACCAAAGACTGACCCTATCCAAAACGAGCGAATATAATTACCTCTGCTGAAGGCTATCCATGCCAGTACCAGGATGACAATAAAAACAAGAAGGGGCAATGCAAATATTAAAATCCTGTTCAGCCATGCCTGAGGATCATGTTCAGAACCAGGGGCATCAAAGGACATCGCAAATCCAAAAAGACTCATCATTCCCACACCGACAATAAGGAAAACACCAAGGATCATAAAAAGGATAGCTGCGACTTTCATACGTAGATGGTATTTATGACCTAAAAGTCCTGAAAAGGATTGATATAAATATGAAAAAGTAAATTTCGAAAATGCACTTTACGGACTTCCATTCCATGGTCAAATTCGATCGGTGGGAGAAGTGAAGGGTAACATCAAGATGTGATCATCACGGTATAGCCTTTTATCTATCTTGTCCCCATTTCTTAACCAAATCAATTAAACTAATGAAAAAGCTATTTCTCCTTGTTACGGTTTTGTCTGGTTTTACAGTTTCCCTCTTAGCTCAGGCAGGGACAACAAAAACCTATCAGATGTATAACTCCATGTATATAAAAGCAAAGCATG
>JBDUAU010000208.1:0-5897 GCA_040004485.1 Saprospiraceae bacterium | reverse complement strand
TCCCTTGAGGAAGTTGCAAAACTGACCACAAGTAATGCACAGGCCGTATTTGGAAAGAAGGGTTAAATTTGCACTCCTGATCTGACAATGGAGAGATAATCGATATTATATTCATCAGGATATTTCGGAGAGTTGGCCGAGTGGTCGAAGGCGCACGCCTGGAAAGTGTGTAGGCTCCAAAAGGGTCTCTAGGGTTCGAATCCCTAACTCTCCGCATTTTTTTGACTTTATGTCTAAATACCAGATATGATACAACGTATTCAGACCCTATTCCTTCTTCTGACCGCTGGAGTATTTGGGGTACTCTTTAAATTACCTTTTGCAACCAGCGATAAGCCTTCAGCTCAATTTCTTGCTGATAAGGTTTATGATATTACAGATCATCCGGCATTGATCGGATTGACCATCATTGGAGCAATCCTGTCTTTTTTTTCAATTTTCATGTTCAAGAATCGCAAATTGCAGCTCAAACTGGGGTATTTTATCATTGTCATGGCGATTCTGCTGCCTGCCACAGCTTTTCTTCTTTTTACAAGAGAATCTTCCTCAATAGACCCAACGGTTCAGGTCTTTGACCAGGTTGGAATGTTCCTGCCTTTAGGGGCGATTTTATTCACAGCGCTCGCCAATTACTTTATCCGCAAAGATGATAAGCTGGTCAAATCTATGGACCGTTTGAGATAACGATAGAGCAATCAATGCCAAATCGAGGATAACTGATATTCAATTTCAACCATTGGAGTTGACTGTAAAAATAGTTAACAATTGATTTATTTCCCTGAGGACCAGAACAGACAATAAATTGGTTACTCTTGTAGAAAGGGGGACTGACCAGTCCTATATTACAACAGTAATAATGATAGATGCGTTTAGAAATCACATTTTCGGATGTATAATGATTTTATGAGGATAAAAGCGCTGATTTTTAATTTGTTGGTTTGGACCCCGATGTTCATCTTGGCTCAATCGAAGCAGGCTGTCCCCGATACGTCAGCAAAAAAGCTTATTATCATTGATCACTTCGGCAAACTTATTGAAGACAGGGAAGGTATTGAATCTGTGAAATGGATTTCAGAAGGATTACAACTCAGGATAGACAGCACCAATATATATGCTGATTCTGCTGTCATCTTTGCAGAGAACAGGGTATATGCTTATGGGAATGTAGTTATTCAGCAAGGCGATTCTCTTCATGTTTTTACAGACACGTTGTTTTATTTCAAAGACACTGATATTGCGGAATTAAAGGGTGAAGTCGTTTTGGAGCAAGTAGCCCGGCAACTATGGACAAAAGATCTTACATATCATCTTGCCGAACGATTTGGAGAATATCATCATGGAGGTACACTTATAGATGGAGAAATGCAGGTAACCTCAAAGCAGGGAATTTATCAGGCACGTGAAGAAAAGGTTGTTTTTAAAGATAGTGTTGTTGTTCTGGATCCAAAATTTAATATTGCGGCTGACTCCATGACATACCTTGCCGGTGAATCAAAAGTTTTGTTTACAGGACCTACAAATATTTACACCAAAGCAGCTAAAATTTATTGTGAATCGGGGTTTTATGATTTAAATTCTGAAATGGCTGAATTTAATCTGAATGCACAATATGCCGGTGATCAAAAGAAGGCCACTGCAGATACGATCCGCTATTTTTCAAAAGAAGGTGAAGTCACAATGGCAGGACATGTAATAGTTGAAGAACGTGACCGGACAATCAATAGTAATCATCTCAGGTACCTGGAGAATACTGGTGAAACATGGATTACAGGTAATCCGGCGATATATTCTGATAGTACGAAGTTGATTCGTAGTCCTGAAATATTTTATAACGAAAAGACTAACCAGGTAACCACTAAAGGAGCAAGTGTGATCCGCGATGGATCCCTGGTTATGAAAATGGACGATTCAGATTTTGATCAGCTCACCGGAGTTGGTCATGCTTTCGGCAACGTCGAATGGAGAGATACGCTGAAGAATATTGGTATACGTTCCGAACGTATTGATTATTCCAAACAATCATCATATTTATTAGCGTATGGAAAAACAAGGCCCTATTTTTTTACCCTGATTGAGGCGGATACAATGTTTATTGCAGCTGATACACTTAATATGTTGACAGTAGTTGATACGCTGAATGTAAAGGACACTTCCCGAATGATCCGTGCTTATAATGATGTACGAATCTTCAAGTCAAATATGCAGGGATGGACAGATTCACTTGTCTTCTATGAGCAGGATAGCTTATTTACATTTTACGGTCAGCCTGTGCTTTGGTCAGATACGACACAATTCAGTGCAGATACAATTGAAATGCATCTTCGGAATAATCAGATAAAGGATATCATTCTCAACAGAAAAGCTATGATCGTATCTGAGGAATTTGGTACCTATTATGATCAGATAAAAGGGAAAAGAATTGTTGCTGACTTTGACAGCAGCGAAATAAAGCAAATGTGGGTAACCGGAAATGCGGAATCCATTTATTATACAAAGGATGATCAGTCAGCTTTCATTGGTGTGAACCAGACTATATGTAGTAAAATGTTTTTCGAATTCAATAAAGGGCAAATATATTTACTCAAGTATTATGGCGACAATTCATCGACCATGCTACCGATGTCTGATGCTAATCATGATAAAATGCGACTGGAAGGATTCCTATGGCGTGCAGATGAGCGTCCCCAAAATATAAATGATCTTTTGAAATGAAATCATTCACAATTTCAGCATTATTTATTTTTCTCGCGTTCAGCATTCAGGCAGGCAATGCTTTAAAGGAAAGGATGGATAGAGCTTCACAATTTTATAGTGAAAGTAAATATGCGGAAGCCCTTGAAATATGGAATGGTTTAGTCAGTTCCGGAAATACAGATCCAAATTTATTTTTCAATATCGGAAGTGCGGAATCTTTGCTTGGACATATTCCTGAGTCGATTCTGGCATATGAAAGGGCGGAGCGATTAAGTCCGGCAGATAATAGGATAAATGATGCTATTAAAAAGGAGCGGGCGAAAATTGATAATGCAGTTATACCTGCAAGTCCATTTTTCCTAATCGAGGGATATCATGATTTTTTGGGGATTTTCAGACCTGGAGGTTGGGTATTATTAGGTCTTTTATTTATGGGATTTGCTCTATGGCAATGGTTAGTTTCTATAAATGCAATCAGGAGCTATAACCTCATCCCCGGAAGGAAAATCTGGTATTTTGCAGGAACCGGATTTTTCTTTTTCATGGTCGGTATACTTTCTTATCATCAGTTGCATAAGCAAGATGAGGCCATTGTGATGTCTGCTTGTGATTGCAGGAAGGCTGCTTCAGAAGAAAGTCCATTGACAAGAACACTAAGTCCGGGAGAGAAGGTGCGAATAATAGATCAAATTTCAGACTGGAACAACGTGAGCTTACTTAACCTTGATGATTGTTGGGTAAAAACCAGTTGCCTCAAGTACATTGAAATTGGCTCCAGATAGAATGACTTGTTTTATCAAGTCTGCAGGCCAAGCGTTGAAAGAATGGAACGTGCAAGATCAAAAGAAATTTGCAATTGCTCTTTTTGAGTCAGATAGCTTGTGTCAATGACAGTGGCATCTTCTGCTTTTCGAAGAGGTGAATCAGCTCGAGTAGAATCTATGTGATCACGTCGAAGTAAATTATCTTTTACTTCCTCCCTTGTCGTTTCGATACCTTTATTTGTCAACTCAAGCCATCTGCGTTCAACTCTGACTTCGATATCTGCCGTGAGGAAAAGTTTTAGTTCTGCATCGGGAAACACTATAGTGCCAATATCCCTGCCATCCATCACCAATCCTTTGTTTGCTCCAAGCCTCCGTTGCTTGGCAACCATTTCTTTCCTGACAGAGGACAATGTAGATACCTGACTGACAAATTGATTCACTTCGGATTCTCTGATCACCGACTCTACATTGACACCATTCAGCCAGGTGACCTGAACATCTTCAACAAAACCCAGATGAATTGAAATCTTTTCCAAAGCTAAGGCGACCTTATCTTCGTTGTAAATATCAATTTCGTTACGAATAAAATATAAGGTCACCGCCCTGTACATAGCACCTGAATCTATATGCAGATAATGCAAGCGTTTAGCAAGTGCCTGGGCTAATGTGCTTTTACCACAGGAAGAATACCCGTCAATGGCAATAGTGATTTTACGTTGTCCTGTTGTCATCATCGGAATTGCAAACGTAAATTATTTTATCCTAAATGGAAAAGCCTTGCAGTACTAAATCATGCAAGGCTTCTCAAGAGAAGACGATCCTGGTAAATATCAACCAAAAGTCAATATTCATCCTCATTGAAGAGGAAGTCATCTTTTCTAGGATAATCAGGCCATATGTCTTCTATGCTCTCAAAGAGCTCTCCCTCTTCTTCCATCTCCTGCAGATTTTCAATTACTTCCAGAGGAGCGCCTGAACGAATCGCATAATCGATCAATTCATCGCGAGTAGCCGGCCATGGAGCTTCTTCAAGGTGATGGGCCAATTCAAGTGTCCAATACATGAAACTTTGTAAAATTAGATGAAAAAATAGTTCTTACTACTCCGGATGTAACGCCCTATCCTGAATTTGAGTTCCTGCGCTAATTTCTGCAAATGTATAAAAACTACTGAGGGGAACAAGGAAATTCCAATTTCTTTTTTTATCCTGAAACCGGTTTCCTTATGTTTAGAAGTCAATAGGTTACATATTAAATTAAAGGTAAGCCATCAGTTGTCCCAAATTCATTCCGGATTGAACAGGTACGCAAGAAATTCCAGAGATAAAATCCACTGAATAAAGGAAATACCTCGAGAGGAAATGAGGTTTAAAAAGCAACAAAGATCAATTCATTTCAATATCAGATGATCAACATAGCATCACCATAGGTATAAAACCTGTATTTGTCCTTGATCGCTTTTTTATAAGCGTCCATTATCAATTCATATCCCCCAAATGCACAAACCATAATTAACAAGCTTGATTTTGGCATATGAAAATTAGTGATCATGGCATCAGGCAGGCTAAAATCATAAGGTGGAAAAATAAATTTATTGGTCCATCCTTCTGCAGGCTTTAATAATCCCGAAGCAGAAACTGCTGACTCAATAGCCCGCATTGAGGTCGTGCCGACTACACAAACTTTATGACCGGCTCTTTTTGATTTATTGACAATCTCTGATGCTTCGTCAGTTATTCTAAAATACTCAGCATCCATTTTATGCTTCGATAAGTCCTCCACATCGATGCTTCTGAATGTCCCAAGGCCGACGTGGAGAGTTAATTCGGCAAATTCGACACCTTTGATCTCAAGGCGTTTCATCAATTCTCTGGTGAAGTGAAGGCCGGCTGTTGGAGCAGCTACAGCGCCCTCTTCTTTAGCATATATGGTCTGATATCTTTCTTTGTCAAGTTCTTCAGCTTTGCGATTGATGTATTTTGGAAGAGGAGTTTGCCCCTGTGATCTCAACAATCCGCTAAATTCTTCATCTGTACCATCGAACAAAAACCTTATTGTCCGGCCTCTTGATGTTGTGTTGTCCACAACTTCAGCTACTAATATTTCATTTCCTTTTTTGTCAAGAAAATAAAGTTTGTTGCCTACTCTGATCTTGCGGGCAGGATCAACCAAGACGTCCCAAAGTCTTGCTCTGGAGTTTAGTTCACGAAGGAGAAATACTTCAATTTCAGCATCGGTTTTTTCTTTCCGGCCATAAAGACGGGCAGGGAATACCTTAGTGTTGTTGAAGATCATGGCATCACCCTCGCCAAAATAGTCAAGGATATCCTTGAATGTTTTGTTTTCCATTAAACCGGTTTTCCGGTTGACGACCATCAATTTGGATTCATCTCTTTCTTTGGATGGATATTTGGCGATAAGCTTCTCCGGGAGTTCA
>JBDUAU010000651.1:0-1780 GCA_040004485.1 Saprospiraceae bacterium | reverse complement strand
AAAAACTTTTCACTTTACAGTCCTTTGGTATCGATGCCAGGACTTCAGCCTTGTTGCTGACACCTTCAGCATTGGCCGATAGAAACTCTTCGGCTGAATTCATCCGGACCCAGGATGCATCATTATTTTTCCATGCCTGCCAGGCTCCCTTTTCTAAAGCGATAATCTGTGCTTCAACTTTTGCGTTTTTTGAATTCATCGATTGGCCGAAAGACGAAGTCAATGCAGCGAAGGCGATACTTAAAATCATTACTATTTTCATCATGATACAGGTGTTTGGATTTTCGATTGCTGATAGGGAATTGTAATATAGACAGATTGGCCATAACTCACCAATTGAGTTTTGCGGTGGCCAGGCGATGAGCTACTTGACATAATTCGGAGAAACACATTTATTCCAGTAATCGATAATAGTTTTTATGGTATCCCTTATTTCCTGGTAACTAGTTGGCTTAACAAAAAAACCCTGCACAGATTTCGAATACGCATCAACAACATATCGTTGCTCTGCGCTGGTTGAAAAAAATAAATACGGAATGGATTTAATTCTCAAATCTTCGTTCTCATGTATCTTTTGCCGCAATTCCATCCCGCTTAGCCTTGGCATATTGATATCCGAGAATATGATGAAAGGTTTGACTGGTGAACTTGTTAAATGTTCTAAAGCTTCCTCAGCGTCAGCAAAAAAAATAATTTCATTATTACAGCTTAGGTCTTTGAATACATCCTTTAGCATTTCCTGATCATCTAAATCATCTTCAATAATAATGATTGGCCCGCTTTTGTTCATTTGATTTTTTTTGTAAAAGTAGATAATTAGTGATGAAGTCTGTTTCTTGGATTTAAGTATGACCCGGCACTATTTCGGGTTATGCGTTCGGGCGGGTTTCGGAGCACTAAACTGCCAACCAGCCCTAAACTTGAATAGTGCCGGAATCAGAACCAGCGAAGGATACCAGATACCTGCTACAAGTAATGTTGCCAATCACTATTTTGCCTTACAATTACACATCATTTAGATTTTGCTTTTTCAATTTTTTTTTGCCTTCTTCTTAAGAGCCTATTTGCAAATTCCTTAGGGAAAGCAAATACCATGAACAAAAGTCCATAAAGAACTATCGCCGCAGGCATATAAATGAAACAAACAACAAAAGCCAGCAGCGTATAAACTATGCTATAGCCATAAGTAAGCTTGATGTAATAAAAACAATCCCTTCTATCTTCTTCGATTAAATGTTTTCTGTACGCATATGCGCTAATACAATATGACGCAATGGCAATGATGACATAATTGAAGCCAAAAATGGCTAATGCGATTTTTCCTTCCTTTTCTAAAAATTCTGCAAGTATTGCTGTCGGAAATGGGGTGAATGTTACCACTAATAATACAAAACCGTTCAACCACATTAATTTACTATCAATTTTTTTTATATAGTCAAATACATGATGATGATTTATCCAGCAGACCAGAATAGTAATGAAGCCAATTAAAAAGGCGAGGAAAGGCTCCCAATGATGGCGATAGTATATGAGCAAACTTTCATCGTTTTGCGGGTGAAGAATTTGAATCAATTCTAAAACCAAAAGTGTAATAGCTATCGCAAAAACTCCATCACTGAATGCCTCTAACCGCCTGGTTTCATTGGGTCCAAATTCATTTTCTGTGTTCCTGGCTTTCATAATTTTAATTCATGGTACTCCATTGGTGCTTATGACAGAGGGACACCTACCGTCCTCTGCAATTACCAGACGCGTGTTCCACTGATTAAAAATAAGTATT
>JBDUAU010000051.1:0-1782 GCA_040004485.1 Saprospiraceae bacterium | reverse complement strand
AGCGTTACATCATGACAATATTCATCTACACAGCCGTGGTTATCATGGATCACCAGGCAGACATGATAAGTGCCGGGGCCAGCATAGGTATGAGATGGATTTTGATCATCAGATCCTGATCCATCACCAAAAAACCATTGCCATGAGATGATGGTATCAGGGCTTGTGGATGCATTTGTAAAATGAACGTTCAGTGAGCCTTCTTCATGTTGAAAAGAAAATAATGCATGACATGCGCCTCCTTCAACTTCGGTGACAACGACAACCGTGCAGTAGGTATCACTACACTCATGATTGTCATGTATTGTCAGGCATACTTCATAGGTACCTGCATGCAGGTATGTGTGTGTGACGTTATGATCATTGGATGAATGTCCGTCTCCAAAATCCCAATGCCATGATGTGATATCATGTGAGGATGAAGATGAATCAATGAAATGTATCGTCAGTGTATTCTCACCCTGGAAATATCCAAATAGTGCCATACAATCGCCCGGAGCTTCCGGTTCAACCGTAATCGTATCGCAATAGGTATCTGTGCAACCTGTATTATCTACTATCGTCAGACAAACTTCATATGTGCCGACCGGATAGTAATGACTAGGGTTTTGTCCATCTCCTTCATGTCCATCTCCAAAATTCCACGAATAAGAAATAATATCATGTGAACTTGTGGATGTGCTTTCAAAATGAACAGTCTGTGTACCGGAATTTTGTACCCAGACGAATGAAGCCTGGCATTCGCCTGGTGTGACTGGCTCCACGATAACAGAAAGACAGAATGTATCTGTACATCCGGTATTATCATGAATGATCAGGCATACCTCATACGTTCCAGGATTCTGATATTCATGTGTTGGATTTTGTCCATCGCCATTATGTCCGTCTCCAAAGCTCCAGAAATTGGAATTAATGTCATGATCACTGGTAGAGAGATTTGTAAAATGAATATTCTGTGTGCCACTAATCTGTTCGTACGAAAACAATGCATTGCATTCGCCGGGTGATTCAGGCAGGACAGTCACTGTTGTACAATAGGTATCCGTACAACCGGTATTGTCGTGAATAGTCAGACATACTTCATATGTTCCGACAGGGAAATAATGATTTGGATTTTGTCCATCGCCTTCATGTCCGTCTCCGAAATTCCACGAGTAAGATGTGATATCGTGAGAGCTAAAGGAAGAATCGACAAAGTGAATGGTCTGCGTCCCCTGTATCTGATACCAGGTGAAAAGTGCCACACAGTCACCAGGAGGGATCGCTGCAACCACAACCGGATGGCAGTAAGTAGAAGTGCAACCCGTATTATCATGGATCGTCAGACAAACTTCATACGTGCCCGGAGTATCATAGATATGCGTAGGCGCATGATTATCTGAACTATGACCATCACCGAATGTCCACAACCAGGAAGTGATTTCATGGTTACTTTCTGAGCCGTCAATAAAATGAACAGACAACGTACCTGGTGTTTGCTCTGTCGTGAAAAAAGCTACACAATCGCCAGGCATCACAGGCAGAACAACCACAGCGTGGCAATATGTGTCATTGCAATCTCCGTTGTCATGAATCGTCAGACAAACTTCGTACGTGCCGGGTGCTGAATATGTATGCGAAATATTATGATCATTTGAAGAGTGTCCATCACCAAAATCCCAATGCCATGTTGTGATCGTATGGGAGCTTGTGGAGGAATCAATAAAAGTTACATTGAGTGTATTTGGTGTCTGTACGTATCCAAATAATGCCATGCAATCTCCTGCATTAACCGGAGCTACA
>JBDUAU010000266.1:0-1786 GCA_040004485.1 Saprospiraceae bacterium | reverse complement strand
AATTCTATTTGTTCGCATAGAGCTTCGAAATCTTTGAAAGGTCTCATCTGCCATTGGACAAGTCCAAGACGCACTTGTGTCTTCTGATGATTTAATAATTCATGTAGAGGTTCATAATAAATATTATTCCATTCTATCAATGCTGCATTTTCCATGGATTCAACATCACCCGGCATATATCCTTTCAAAATTTTACGGACATGGAATCCATTATTCATTTGAAAGCTAAGCGTTGGGTCATAAATTTCTTTGTGTTTTATTTTATCAATATATTCTTTTGGCGAAAGATCTTGTGCGTTCTCTCCGTATCTCGGCATCCGGGCTCCGGCAATAATGCTGCGTAAATTAAGTTGCTCACATAATTCTTTTCGCGCATCATACAAGCGTCGTCCTAGTCGCATACCCCGGTATTCTGTATGAATAAAAACTTCAATACCATATATGACATCTCCTTTAGGATTGTGTGTATTGAATGTATAATTTCCTGTAGCATCACGATATGTATGATTATCACCCAAACTGGCATAATCAATTATGAGGGACAGAGCGGCGCCGACAAGCTTGCCGTCTACTTTAATGCAAAGCTGGCCTTCAGGAAATATATTTAACAAATGCGCGATCTGGTGTTCTTTCCAAAAAGTACCCCACGCTGTGTAGGCCTCAAGCATGCTTTCTTTCAGGTCTACATAATCGCCAAGGGTCAGATGTGATATTTCGATTTTCATTTCTATGTTTTTTATTTACTATGTTTTAGTATAGAGTTTATCCTTTTAGAATATGCTGTCAACATTCGACAGATTTTGTGATTTAGACTTGGGGTAATTATATTTCCGTTACTATGGGACGTACCACCATCACAGGACAAGGTGCATTTTTTAAAATCTGATATGCATTTGAGCCCAGGAAAAAATCATTGTACTTGTCGGATTCATGCGAACCCAGGACGATCAGATCTATTTTCTTAAGCGAAGCCCAATGACATATTTCTTCAGCAGGATTTCCCAGATGTACAAAATGAGTGACGACAACATTGTGACTTACACGTATTTCTTTTGCCATCTCTGTGAGCACTTCATTTGCATGCTTTACTCTATCTGACAAACCTGTAGCATCGGAATCCGTTGAAGATGTCTCTGGCGCGGACTCCATGATATGCATCAGATCCATGGTCGCAAACTGACTTTTGCAGATGCTTAAGCCCGTTTCAAGGACATTGGCTGAAACCATAGAAAAGTCTATCGGGATCAGTATTTTATGGATATAATAATTATTCATGGACTTTCAATTTATGTACTTATTTACAGTGTAATTATGAATAGGACAAAATTAGCCCTGTTTTTGGGGACATAATAGGCTCTTCAAAGGCAACAGTGGCATTATTTACTTATATTTGGGTATGCGGCATCAGATACCAGCCTATTCGATTGAATCTTTAAAATCTACGGATGTGGAACCGAGGGAGATCGATTTATTCCGTTTCCAATATTTTGCGCAAAACATAGAACATCTGGCTGAGCCCCACAGGCACTACTTCTACACCTTTATCCTGGTCACCGGAGGAGGGGGTAAACATGATATAGATTTTCGCGAATACGAACTAAAGACCGGAAGACTTTTTCTCATTGCACCAGGCCAGGTACATGCATGGAAAGATTTGAATAAAGTAAAAGGCTTTGTCCTGTTGTTTACGGATAGTTTTATGGCGCTTTCAAAAGGCAGGCGTCTCCTATCTTCATGGCCATTGTTTCGGAATCATCAACCTTCCTATCTGGATCTGCCCGTAGCA
>JBDUAU010000498.1:0-5920 GCA_040004485.1 Saprospiraceae bacterium | reverse complement strand
TAGTCCTTCTGTTTTTTTGATGTTGCTCTTCTGTGCACTTTTCACAATCACATACCACAGCTGGATTTGATTCTCCATAACCCTGAGCCTGAAGTCTGGTACCCGGGATACCTGTTGATTTCAGATAATCTACAGCGGCCTGGGCCCGTTTCTGTGAAAGATCAAGATTATATTCATCTGTACCACGGCAATCAGTATGTGAGGATAATTGAATTCTGATCGCGGGATTCGTTTTCATAATATTTGACAGATTATTGAGCGACGGTTTTGCATCTTCCCTGATCGCCCATTGATCATAATCATAAAAAATATTTTCCAATATGATCTCCTTGTTTTTAAAGACAGGATCGAGCACCATGATATGATTGACTGTAGTGATTGGATTTAATGAATCCAATTTGACATCACTTGTATTCAACACATATGTATCAGCAAGATGATCGCGATACCTCGCTGTAAAAACATAATTTTTATCCCAATCAAGTTTTAAGAGTATCTGTCCTAATTCATCCGTGACAAATCGCTGATCCATCAGACCTTCAGACTGAATGATTGGTCCATTTGGTAGTGGCTTCTTGCCTACTACCCTGCTATTCGGATCATCTTTTATTTCATATTCGGGTTCCATCACTCTGATCGCCACGAAGAGCTTGAAATTAACGAGATTTTCTTCTTTCTTTTTCTCAGGAAGCACTGGTGCTACAATTGTATCTTTAGTTTCACCGGAAACAGAAAATGAATAGATGTCATCATTGCGGTTTGGACCTTCCCTGGATGAGGTAAAATAGCCGGTCATCAGGATTCCGTTTCCGGGTTTTGTAAACGTATCGACTACAAAGCCAAAATCGTCATTTCCACTATTGATCGGGGCTCGGAGATTGATCGGGGAAACCCACTGATTATTGGCATCGAGATACGACTTGAAGATATCCAGTCCGCCGAGTCCGGCCAGGTGGTCAGACGAATAAAACAATGTATCCTTATATACTGTGGGATATTGTTCCTGTCCGATTGTATTGATGACGGGTCCCAGATTGACAGGTTCCGACCAGCCTCCTGTTCCGTCCGGTTGTGTGTAATAAATATCATGGCCACCCTGTCCTTCCGGTGCATCTGACGAAAAGAAAATGGTCATCCCATTGGCGGCAAATGCCGGCTGGCCATAATTTATTTTTTCCTTCACGAATGGGAATGGTTGAGGCTCCGACCATGTATTATCGCGTCTGAAGCTCATCATCAACTTGCACCATGCGTCGTATGCTCCCCCGACAAAACACCTTGTAAAAGCAAGCATTTTACCATCCGGACTTATTACTGCTGTGCCTTCATTGTTATCCGTATTGATGCTGCTATCAAATTCAGCTACGTCGGATGTAGGTGGATTTGTATTTGAAATAAAAATATCAGAATACGCTCTGCCTGTCCATAGATATGTATCTGAGCTTTGTTTCGAACCCCGGTCACTTGTAAACATGACCTGACCCGGACCAATAGGTTGGGGGGCATAATCGTTGCCCAGGCTATTGAAAGCAACAGGCTCAATGGTATAAGCTTTATTTGCATTTTTTATCCAGTCCATTGCTTGTTTGCAAAGTGTAAGGCTGGAGCGATAGCCGGCATTACCCGGGTTGGCTTTTAACAAGTCCTCATACACCTTTGCCGCTTCCAGATACTTTTCCTGGTGCTTCAGGGCATCACCATATTGCACCATTGACTCATCGCCATAGCCTTCTTTATTTGCTTTTAAATACCATTGCCCAGCGGAAGCATAGTCATTGAGAAAACTATAAGACTCACCTGTAAAAAATGCCAGTCGTGCTTTTTCTTTAGGAACATGACTTGCTTCAAATTCTTTAGCGAACAATTGAGCTGCAACTGAATATTGCTTCACATCATAGGCCTGCTGGCCGGTCTGAACTTTCTGCGTGAAAGAACAGGCGGATAATAAAAAATAAAGGATCCAGGCTATCCAGAAATATTTACGCATACGGGTTATAACGATTTTAGACAGGCTGCTGTTGCATTTTAATTTCAGTGCTAAACGTAAAAAAGGGGAAAACCGACGCAGATCAATTCTCCCCTTTCAACAAATCAGTAATGAAATGTTATTTCACTTTGGCAGTACGTTTAAAGCTGTGCATCGAGGAAGATTTAGGTTTGATATCTCCTGACAAGTCAGCCAGTAAAGGTGAAGCCACAAAAATAGAACTGTAAGTACCTGTAAGCAGTCCGATCACAAGTGCAAATGCAAATCCCTTTATACTTGCACCCCCGAAGAACAATAGTGCCAATGATACAAGAAAAACTGTGAGTACAGTAATCAACGTACGGCTCATCGTCTGGTTAATTGAAATATTTAGGATTTCATGTTTTGTTTTACCCGTGTATAAATTGAAATTCTCACGAATACGGTCAAACGTAACGATGGTATCATTGATCGAATATCCAATGATCGTCAATATAGCGGCTATAAACGTTTGATCCAATTCCATTGAAAACGGAAGTAATCCTCTGAACAAAGAAAATGAAACCAAAACGAATACAGCGTCATGAATAGCAGATACAACTACGCCTAGTGAATACTGCCATTTGGTGAATCGTATGAGGATGTATACAAAGATCAGGAAAATGGCCATGATACCTGCATAAATAGAACTCTTCGTTATATCATCAGCAATTGTGGGCCCCACTTTGGATGAACTTGTAACATGCGTTCCGATGAAATCAGTCTGCATAAAGTTTGCCATCACAAGTTTTCCGCCTACAAGGGCATTTACGCCTTCAAATAATTTAGCACTTACCTGGTTGTGAGCTTCTGTGCTGTTATCATCGATAAGATAACTTGTAGTAACATTGAATGTGTTGTACGCATCAATAGATTTTACAGTAGGGGCACTACCAAAAGAAGTAGTCAACGCAGCCCTCAAAGCATCATCATTAATTTTTTCGGATTTATCAAAAGCTATGTTGTATGAATATCCACCCTTGAAATCCACACCCAATTCAAAACCGCGAACGAATACTGAAATGACGCCGATAAGTACAAATCCAATGGAAAACATGTAGGCATATTTTCGTTTTGACAACCAGTCGATCTGTAAGTGAGCCAAAAAGTCTTTGGTAGGTGGAATCCAGAACGTGATCGTACGACCTTTTGCAATCCACCAATCGAATATCATACGGCTCACGAGAATAGCTGTGAACATGGATGTAAGAATACCAATAAACAGAACTACTGCAAATCCTTTAATAGGACCGAGCCCAAACCAAATCAGTGCTAGTGATGAAAGAATTGTAGTCAGGTTGGAATCAATAATGGCTGAGTAGGAATGCTTGAAACCATCGGCAATAGATGATTTAAGACTTTTTCCTGTTCGGATCTCTTCCTTGATACGTTCATAAATAATCACATTCGCGTCTACGGCCATGCCTATCGTCAAAACAATACCTGCAATACCAGGCAGTGTAAGTACAGTACCCAAAGATGACAAAGCGCCAAACAGAAAGAAAATATTGGCAACCAAAGCAATGATAGCCACAATACCTCCTCCACCATAATAAAATACCATAAAGAGTAGTACAAGAAGTGTAGCGACAATCAACGCGATCATAGACTTGTTGATATTCTCTTTTCCAAGAGATGGACCGATTAAGGATTCCTGAACAATTGTGGTCCTTGCAGGTAATTTTCCGATCTGAAGAATATTAGCAAGGTCCTGTCCTTCCTGAATGGAGAAGTTTCCTGAGATCCGACTGTCACCTGTAGTGATCGCCTCATTGACTCGAGGAGCAGATACAACTTCGCCATCAAGTGCAATTGCAATTTCGCGATTGTTGTCCTGAGCGGCTTTTGTAGTCATGTCAGCCCAGGTTTTTGCACCCAGGTTATCCATTCTTAGTGTTACGGCTACTTGATTTGTTACAGGATCAGGGTTCGAAGTTGCTGTTACAACTCTGTCTCCTTCAAGAGGTGCAACTTCCGAGCCTCGCTTCATCTTTATAGCATAAAGCTCATACTCATCGGTGGTTTTTCCATCCTTATCAGAAGTAGGCTTTGCACTCCACATCAGTTTTACATCGGGAGGGAATACAGATTTAACCTGCTCTCTCGCGAGCATTTCTGTGATGGGTTTAATTTTATTTTTATTGGCAACACCCATTACCGCAAATGGATACTGGATTGATTTACCATCGTAGAAATTTATTTTCAAAAGTGACAAAAGGGGGCCGCTACTTGATGCTGGATCTTTTGTGACCGGCACGACTTGCGTTGTCATTTCCGAATCAATCACTGTACCCGTAGAGTCCATTTTTGGCACCCATACTGTATCTATTCTTGTCAGGGCTGTATCAACAGTTGATGTTGTTGTGTCACCTGTCTCTAATTTTTTGAGTCTGTCATCCGCATTTGCGAAAGCTTCCATAATACCCGGATCAGATACGCGGTACACGTCCCAGAATTCCAACTTCGCTGTTGATTGGAGATAGTTTCGCGCGCGCTCAGGATTGTCAACTCCGGGTAATTCTACCAGGATCAAATCTCTTGCATTATCGAGAGAAACGTTTGGTTGAACTACACCCAATTTATCGATTCGATCTTTGAGGCGCTTAAAGGTCAGGTCTACAGTTTCATTTGCTTTTTTCCTGAGTATAGCCAGAACATCAGCATCAGATGTTTCGAAAGTGATCTCTTGTCTTAAAGTTGCATTCCTGGTGAAAATAGGGGCAAGCTTTTGTCCGGTAGATACTTTAGCCCATTCCTGGCCAAACAAAGTGATATAGTCGGATTGAGCGGTTTTAAGAGCTTTATCGGCATTATCCAGTGCTTGATTGAATGCAGGTTCTTTGGTATTGTTGGATAATGTCTCTAGAAATTCTCTTAAATCGACCTGCAGTAACGTGCTGATACCACCTTTAAGGTCAAGACCCAGGGCAATTTGTTGGCGTTTCAGTTTTTCATAACTGAATTTACCCAGAAGAGGTATGGAAATAACAGGCTCACTGGACATGGAATCCAGATATTCGGCCTTTGCTATTTTATGAGCGGTAATAATCGCGTTTTCGTCCGTCAGCCCGGCTGATGCCTTTGCGGCAAAATTCTCGGCATCTCTCTCAACCTTTCGTGTAGGAAGCAAATAAAGATATTGTAACAAACAAACCGCTGTCAGTAGAATCAGGAAAAACCTGATAATTCCTTTGCCTTGCATATTGATTTTATTAGGTAATAGTTTCTGAAAAACTGGGCAAATATATAGCTATTACTCCGACTACACCTATGATCTACACAATGAATTTGTAAAACATTAATAGTCAGTGGACTAAGTTTAAAAATGAACCTTTTTGGGAACAAATTCAGTGTTTTGGTACTCATCTGAATATGGTCTGGCCTGATTTTGAAGGAGTATTTGGAAAACCATACTGATCATTTTGACACTTGAGGATTGGGTTTCGACGATGTGTAGTTTCAGGAATAAGTCAAGTAGCTGGTAAGTTGGGGTGCTTTTGACAATAAATAGATATAAACAACTGGTAACCAATCATTTAATGTTTTCCTTAAATATAATTATGTTTTCCTTAAACATGTTTCAAGAGCTTGCAGTTTTCAGAATTCACTCCTGATATTTGTTTTATGTATTTGTTTTATTCTCCATTATATCCCGTTACGACTGTACTACAATTTCCCTAATATTGTCCCATAAATAAAGATTAAAGAACGAAAAGTATGGATCAGGACCTGGATTTACTATCGAAGGAAGAATTGACACAATTGGAAGATGCTTTTGCCTATATCACGATCCTCATAGCCGGAGCCGATGGCAAAATCGATGAAAAGGAAATCACCTGGGCTGAAAAGATAGCTCATATTCGGACTTATGCAGGTGATGAACGACTTAAAACATTTCATGAAGAGGTTGACCAA
>JBDUAU010000562.1:0-20069 GCA_040004485.1 Saprospiraceae bacterium | reverse complement strand
CTAAAGGATCAGCAGGCACTTTTATTTTCTGATGTGCCTGAAAACAAAATCTATCGCTGGTCTGAAAAAGATGGCCTGACCATATGGTTGGAGCCATCAGGATATACCGGGCCAAAAGAGAAAAAGCGAGAGGGCTCAAACGGGCTGTTGATCAATGATAAAAACCAATTAGTCATCTGTCAACATGGCGACCGGCGCATTTCAATAATGAATGCACCGATGTCAAATCCCGAACCCAAATTCATACCGATGGTCGATAACTGGAGAAATAAACGACTCAACAGCCCAAATGATGCCTCTTACCATGATGGGATGCTTTATTTCACAGACCCACCATACGGACTGCCCGGCCAGGACAAAGACCCCGAAAAGGAACTGGGATTCTCCGGGGTTTACAGAGTAGGACATACCGGAGCTATCATTATGGTGATCGACTCCCTATTAAGGCCAAATGGTATTGGTTTCTCACCCGATAAAGCGATAATGTATGTATCAAATTCAGATCCTAAGCGGGCGATATGGATGAAATACACACTGGGCATTAACGGAAATGCCGAGAGCGGCAAAGTCCTTTATGATGCAACAGATCTTGTTGATAAAGTGAATGGACTGCCTGATGGGCTTAAGGTTCATCCGTCAGGATATGTATTTGCGACAGGACCCGGCGGCCTTTGGATATTTTCACCCGAAGACGAAGTCGTCGCAAGAATCCACATTCCGCAAGCAACAGCTAACTGCGCATTCGATGACACCTATTCTCATCTATACATCGCCGCAGACAGTACGATCATCCAGGTTACACTTAAAGATGGAATGGGCAAACAATAACATTTACCAATGAAAATCAAATTTCTGCTTTGTATAGCTGTGTATCTAATTTGTCAACGTTCATTCGGACAAACAATTGACAGAGTAGAACCTCCAAATTGGTGGATAGGGATGAAGGACCCTGGTCTTCAAATTATGGTGTATGGAAAAAACATCGGCAATCTGAAACCTGAAATAAAATACAAAGGAGTTACCCTTTTAAAAGCAAGTTGTCCTGAAAATAAAGATTATATTTTCATAGACCTGACTATAAAAAAAAATACAAAACCGGGAGTAGTGCCCATTCTTTTTTTTGATGGAAAGCGACAGGTTATAAAGGTTGACTATCCACTTCTTCTTAGGAGCGCGGGTTCGGCAGAGAGGCAGGGATTTAACAGCAGCGATGTCATTTATCTTATCACACCCGATCGATTCGCAGATGGAGACCCAACCAATAATGATGTAGAGGGATTATCAGAAAAATCCAACAGGACAGACAAAAACGGAAGGCATGGAGGTGATATAGAAGGAATGAGACAGCACCTGGATTATATAGCCGATTTGGGGTTCACGGCTATTTGGCCAAATCCGGTTCTTGAAAACAACATGCCTCGTTATTCATATCATGGATATGCGATCACTGATTTTTATAAAGTAGATCCAAGGATGGGAACGAATGAAGCGTACAAATCTTTTTCTCATGAAGCTTCACAAAAAGGAATCAAAGTGATCATGGACATGATCATCAATCATTGCGGTCTTGAACATTGGTGGATGAAAAACCCACCCACCCAAGACTGGATCAACTTTTATGGTAAGCCATATATTCAAACCAGTCATCGAAAAACAGTTCAGATGGATCCTTATGCAGCACCGGAAGATCATGATGTTTTTACAAAAGGATGGTTTGAACCCAAGATGCCGGATCTTAATCCACAAAATCCGTTTTTAGGAAAATATCTTATTCAAAACTCAATCTGGTGGATCGAATACGCCGGGCTGTCCGGTATAAGGATGGACACCTATGTATATCCCGACGAAAACTATATGAGTGAATGGTCAGAAAGAGTAATGAATGAATATCCAAACTTTAATATCACCGGAGAGGTATGGCATCTTAATCCCGCCATCGTTGCTCACTGGCAGCGAGGTAAATCAAATGCCAATGGATACAAATCTTACCTGCCATCACTTTTTGATTTTCCGCTTCAAAACGCCTTACGTAATGCTTTAATGTCGCCAGATGAAGGGGATTCAGGGTGGGCTATTTTGTATGAAATGTTAGCACAGGATTTTCAATATCCCGATCCTCAAAACCTTGTTGTATTTCCTGACAATCACGATATGATCAGGATGTATGCTCAACTCAAGGAAGATATATCAAAACTAAAAATGGCCATTGCATTTACATTGACTACTCGCGGCATACCTGAGCTCTTTTACGGAGACGAGATTCTTATGGATAGTCCGGAAAAAAGAGACGATGGCCTTATCAGGTCCGATTTTCCGGGAGGATGGAAAAGTGATAAGGTCAATGGATTTACGGGTGACGGTCTGACGAATCAACAAAAGGACATGAAAGAATTCATTCACCGCATTTTGGCATGGAGAAAGGGCGCCACGGCCATTCAAAAAGGAAATCTAATACATTATGTTCCCGAGAAAGGAGTGTATGTTTTTTTTAGGTATGATGACAACGAAAAAGTAATGGTTATTCTGAATAAAAATGAAAAACCTGTTTTGCTCCAACTTGACCGGTTCCGGAGAATGTTAGGTGATGCAACTAAAGGAAAGGAGATTATTTCAGGAAGAGACATTGATCTCGGAGACACACTTCGATTGGAACATATGGGTCCCCTTATTATTGATATAAGGTAGTAAGGTTTGCAAATAGTTAAGTCGGAGGTATGCGTTTAAAATAGCGCAGGGAGGTAAACCTCCCTGTCTATGGTTGCAAGGGCAACCACCCACATAAACCCCATATTTTAAACCGGAAATAGCCCGGAACCTTGAGTCAGAACGTGCCCATAAACAGTATGATTTTATAGATTAGGGAGGCTATTAATTAACTTTTTTGGGCGAGAATTATTAATAAGCCGGATGAAATTAAGAATGTTTTGGATTCAATTGGAAACTTCTTTATTTTTAGTAAAGAATTTCTTTACACCAGGATGATTTATAGCGGAAATTCAGATCGATTGCCAATCACCCGGGGCAAAGAAGAGCGCTTGAAAACAAAGATCTATTAAACAATAGTAATTAACCGATACACACCATATATGGCCAGAGGCATTAACCCGGACTACCTTGACATTGAGACAAGCCCAGAGGATGATTTTTATCAATTTGTAAATGGTGGCTGGATGAAAAAAACAGAAATTCCTTCAGACAGGAGCACGTGGGGCTGCTTTCATGAATTGGCCAGGAAGACAGACGAAAAGAATATTGTTCTTCTTGTATCCTCATCTGCTGATGCCGGAGTTGAAACCAACAAAGCATCCACACTTTATCAGTCCGGAATGGATACGGCACAGATCGAAAAGGAAAAACTACAAGCACTAAAAGAAACATTAAAGGTCATCCGCCTTCAGGTCGAAAAATCATGTTATGGCTCTTTATTGGGACTTCTTATATCAAAAGGGCTTGGTGGAATTGTTCATTTTAGCGTACACCCTGATCTTGGGGACAGCCACATTTATGCCGCCTATCTTGAGCCGGGTTCACAGGGTTTGCCGGAAAGGGGTTTCTACCTCGACGAAGATGAGCGGGCGGAAAATATTCGCAACCATTATTTGAAATATATCACCCGATTATTTCACGCGGAGCTTGATTATCCACTGCAGGAGGCCGAAAACATATCCAGAGAGATTCTTGACCTGGAAAGAAATCTTGCCGGCCACATGTTATCAAAAGAGGATCGCAGGCAAATGGATAAACTATATAATCCTCACACCTACGATGAGTTAAAAGGCTTATGTCCCCTTCTTGATTGGAACGATTTCTTCCAGGTGATGCATATTTCTCCTCCTGAAAGAATCATAGTGACGGAACCTGAATACTTCCGGTTTCTTAACTACTATTTGAAAACAGTTTCTTCATCCACAATTGAACAGTACCTGATTTTTCTGGCCATACATCATACGGCACCATTCGCACATGCCTCGCTTGAAAACATTCACTTTGATTTATATCATAAATTATTGGAGGGGGTCGAGCAAATGAAACCAAGAAAAGAGCGCGTGGTCAAAATTGTGAATCAGAATCTTGGAGATGCTTTAGGACAATTGTTTGTTGCAAAATATTTTCCATCAGAAGCAAAATCTGCCGCACTTGAAATGGTAGAGGATATTGTTGCTGCTTTCAATAACAGAATCCAACATCTGGATTGGATGAGTGAGCAGACAAAAACATATGCCACCGAAAAACTGGCTGCTTTGAAGGTGAAAATAGGATATCCTGACAAGTGGAAAGAATATGAAAAACTTGAAATAAAACCAACAACACAAGGCGGACATTATCTGCAAAATTTAATCGCCATCGTGGAGTGGAATTTTAAAAAGGACGCTGCACGAATAAATCAAATGGTGGATCGTGAGGAATGGTTTATGGCTCCACAGGTGGTCAATGCGTACTACAATCCTATGTTTAATGAAATTGTATTTCCTGCTGCAATCTTGCAACCTCCTTTCTTTGACTGGCAGGCTGATGCGGCCGTAAACTACGGAGGTATCGGTGCGGTGATCGGCCATGAGATCACTCACGGATTTGATGACCAGGGAAGCCGGTTTGACAGAGAAGGAAACCTGAATGAATGGTGGACACCGGAAGATCGTGAGCGATTTGAAGTGCTAACCTTGCGGCTCATTAAACAGTTTGACGCATACTTACCCTTTGATGATCTGGCATTAAACGGAACGTTCACGCTAGGCGAAAATATAGCCGATCTTGGTGGCCTCAGTGTCGCATACGATGCATTGCAGCTTTATTACCTAAGACACGGGAAACCGGGCAAAATAGATGGCTTTTCTGAAGACCAAAGATTTTTCATGTCATGGGCTACAGTATGGAGAACAAAGACACGTCCCGAAGCTTTGCGTCATCAGATAAAAACAGACCCGCACCCTCCAGGCCTATATAGGGCGGTGGCGGCACCTTCAAACATAAATACCTTTTATGATGCATTCAATATTCACCCTCAAAGTCCATGGTATCGAAAACAAGAAGACCGGATAAAGATCTGGTAAGGGAGAAGCGTTGAAATGCTTTGTGTGAAATATCAGTTGAAAACAAACTTCACAGTAATGGCAACAGAAAAAAAGTATTGCAAAGAATGCAATGAACAAATTCATGGCCGCCGGGATAAACAATATTGTTCAGATTATTGCCGGGTCCAGCACTTCAACAATCGGGATGTTGACATCACCAATTTTATGCGACGTGTTAATTACATCATCCGCAAAAATCGTAGCATTCTTTCCGGCCTGAATACAAAGGGCAAAACGAAAGCGCACAAAGAACGGTTGATTGATGCAGGTATGAATTTTGATTATTTCACAAATGTGTATCGCACCCGCGCCGGCAAAGTTTATTATTTCTGTTATGACCAGGGTTATGTCGAACTGGAAGATGATTATTTCGCCCTGGTTGTAAAAGAAGACTATGTGGGGTGAGCAGAAGCTGCCACGCGCGCCAATGCGATAAACTGATCTACGCTCAATTGTTCTGGTCTAAGATCGGAAACGCCATGTGCTTTCAGCACATCTTCATCTATGATTGGTGACAAAGTGTTTCGAAGCATTTTACGTCTCTGGCTAAAGGACATTTTCACTACCTGACGCAGGGACTGAAAAGACAAGTCTTCAATGTCACTGCGGTAGCGGGTGAGTGATATGACGGAGCTTTGCACTTTTGGTGGTGGTGAAAATGAACCAGGCTTAACATGAAACAAAAGAGCCGGATGATAGAAGGCTTGTGTGAGCACAGAAATGACGCCAAAAGATTTACTTCCTGGTGGAGAACAAATGCGCTCTGCCATTTCGCGCTGAAACATACCCGCCATAAAAGGGACATGATACCGATGCTGAATACCCAAAAAAACAATCTGGCTTGAAATATTGTATGGATAATTTCCAACCAGTACAAAATTCGTATCCGCACCGAGAAGCTCATCAAACCGCACGCGTAAAATATCAGCCTCTATGATATGAAGGGGTGTCCCCGAAAATTCATGTTTGAGTAGCGGGATCATATCCCTGTCAAGCTCAACAGCAAAAACAGGAAGAGATTGTCTGAGAAGATACTTTGTAAGAATTCCTTTGCCGGGCCCTACCTCTACGATCGCCCCACACCCATCGGAAATGATGGAGGAGGCAAGTTTTTCTGCAATTGATTCCTGGATGAGAAAATGCTGACCAAATGATTTCTTGGCTTTCATTACAAACGAAGATATACCTAAAAGCCAAGGCAGATACGAAAGAAGAAAGGATGAGTCAGAAGTCCGCGAACATCACCTTGTGGAATGTATATTCCTGAACAAGAAAAAGGGCCCTATATTTTGATGTAGCACAAAACCCTTTGCATTCATGCCGATTGAATCCGATGCTTCAACATAATAATAATCCAATGTGGAATCGATCACCAGGGGTCGCTGATAGGCCAAGCCACCCAATGGCAGAGGAATGGATTGCTGGTAAAAAGATAAAGAAGGATTAAAAATCCACGAAGACGAAAGATGAATGCTGTCAGAGGAAGGTCCCCCGGGTAAAATGCTTTTAAACAAATCGGGATAATAGGCATCGGTATACCATTCACGACAATAATTGGAATGCGCATTAATGGGGAGGCGATACACAAGGAGAATAGATATGAGCACGCCCACGACAACAGCCCATCTGTTGCGCCGAATGAACTGAAGGCCCAATACAAAAAAAACAAAGATGAAGGGAATAAGATAAATTGTCTTGCGGCCAATCGGAGGCAGGGACCCGGTAATTTTTTGATTGAGTATGATGACTAAAATATTAAGAACCACAAGGAGGGCCATAAAAACAACAGCATAACGCGAGGGCTGATGTTTCTTCAACAGCGCAAAACAGCAAATCACGACGCCTAATGTGCTAAGGGCAATTAAGATATACAGAGAAGAATTTTCGCCAAATATTCGTTCCCCATACAGCAGGTTGATGATTAAATCTGAAACCATCTGCCAAACATTCTTTGAACCCCAGGCGAACTCACCTGATTTCGCGAGCATGTGTATCGGGTAGTTTAAAAACAAGTAGAGTATTATAGCATTGAAAAGCCATACCAAACCATGACGAAACAACAAATGGTATTTCCCGATAGCGACAACCCATATCAGCCAACTCATTCCAATAACCGCCCATGGAAGAAGCGCAGTAAAATTTCCAAGTATTCCAAGAGTTAAAGCACACGATGAAATGATGAGCCATTGCAATTCGAATTTTTCTATATACCGCAGCATACCATAGATGCCCCATATCACACCCGAGGCCATAAGACCATATCCGCGCGCCAAAGAAAAAAAATCAAGAAGATATGTGTGTCCGCATATCAGTAGCAAACCCGCACACTGCAAACCTTTATGATGTGTATACCGGATAGAAATCAATACGGCACAAATGATATACCCTATGCCGGCCAGTACATTGGGAAGTCTTAATGCCCAGGGCATATCACCAAACATAAAAGCGGACCACTGAAGCAATAGTGTGTTGAGCCAATGATTGTTTGCAGTGCCCCAGCAAGCTGCATTTGATATGCAGGACCACACATTTAAGTGCCGGTAGTTGAGCCATGTGCTGGCCTCATCATGCGTGATTGGCAAAGACCAGGACCTGTATGCCAGGAGAAATGCAAGGACCAGTGCTATAAGAATCAAAAACCAATTCCGCTTCATGAGTTCAATTTAGGCGAGACATCGCACACTGAATTTAAAAACCAAATGAATTTTTTTTTTTAAAACACATCTTCCCGTTTAGCCATATTTAATCGCACACCAACCTGAAATAAATTTGTCGTAAGATTTCGGGCAGGCAAAACACTTGTTTTCCTTCTTGATAAATATTGCAGATCAATAAAAAAGCCGGGCGAAATTTCATATTGAAGGGAGGAGGTCCAAAAAAAGATATTTGTTCCGATGCCTTCGCCGACAAAGTGACCATAATCTTCCGGACGTTTAGTATTTGCGACATTAATATCGCCTCCATAGGAAATGCTATCAATATCTTCTCCCTTTTTAATCAGATAGATACTGCTTTCAACTTTCAATTGGTTGGAAATCCTATAGCGAAAAGAACCAATCCATTCGTTGAAGTTAGCACCCAGAGGATGCGCGAGGGCCTGCTTATAGTTAGAATAGTTTGCAATTTTGTTATAATGAGAATAGGTATAAGGACGTACCTGGTTCCATTCAATCTGTGCATCAAAGGAGGAGATGCCAAATACATTAATGTATTTCATGCCGAGCTGATGTCCGAATTTATTTCCCCACCAATCTAAATGGCCATCAAGGATTTTGCCGATCTGGATATCATCCAGAATAAATTGTCCATATATCGAAACAGTTTTCTTAATGTTTGTCCTGGCACTAAAGCCAAGAATAACATTGTCAGGAGAACCAATGGAGCCCTCAACCGTGCGGTACAGAATAATCGGATTGAGATACTGCAATTCAAATTGGTGCCCCGGGCGGTCAAAGATGACAGCTTCAAATAATCCGATCGAAAAATTCTTTCCGGGCTTAAAGCTTAAGTAATGTGCTGCCAGGTATTTTTTAGGAACAGCTTCGTCGGCGCCAGACACACTGCGAAAATCATCTGAAGCAAGTTCAGCGAAGATGTTTTGATAATGGAATTTCCAGATTCTTGTATTGATTTTAAGGGAAAAATATGGAGTGGAAAAATCTGACAAAAACAAAGAACGAATACCATCACCGATGAACTGTTGTCCGTGGCCCAACTGGATCCCAATGTATTTTCCAAGATTAACGCCGACATAGGCGGTGGCCAAAAGGTAGTCACGGCCATTCATAATTTTGAAAAAAGAACTTTCATAATTTTTAAATAAACCCACGCCCGGGACAACACCCGTGGAATCCGTATACCGATCTACGTAATTAGCAAATCGAGCCTGGCTGTCGTAAAGACTTGTGTGGAAGAAAACGTTTTGACCAATAGCACCACGCAAACTAAGTCCACGCTGATTGACAAAAGTGGTTACATCGTCATTCGTCTCCCTGCCAAAACCAAACCGGATAAGCGGATCAATGCGCAAATAAAAATCCTTAACATCTACCTCGTAGAAATGGGCGGGGGTCACAAAAAAAGTGTTCCACAGCGGATGTTTACTTAAACGATATCGTGAAACGTCAGGATCTTCATTCGAATAATAAAGGGTCTTTGATGAATCAGTGCGCTGAAATGATGAAGAGGGAGAAAGGCCACCTGGTTTTACAAACTCATTATTCTGATCCCAGATAACCTGGAGCTGTTGTTTATCTGTTGCGGAAGGATCATGGCGCAACAATGAATCTGCGAGGATGACAAGATCGCCACGCCAGAAAGGTGTTATAGAAGAGTGGAGCAAAGGATCACCTCCATCACTCAGGATGATCATTCTGTCATATTCCTGACGAGCGTCATGATCTATGTCAGACAAGATGTTTTGTGCAGAGGCCGTGCCCGATAGGAATACAAACAGACAAAGGCTATGCCGACACAAAAGGGAAAACATCATATAGGGTTTCTTCACTGCTTAAAATTAAGAAGCCATTCTTTAACAGCGTTATCAAATGCCCCGGCATCTTCAAATTGAACAGCGACAGGTAAAATAAAAATAGGCAATGAAAGAGTCTGCAATAATTCACGATGAACATCAAGTCGAACGGCGTCTTTTTCGGTGGTCAGAATTATATTTTGACGGCCGGCAGTCATATTTTTAAAATACAATTCAATATTGCCGATGTCAAAATTTGAAAAGGCATGATGATCGCGATATTCAAGCATCTTCACTTCGCCGCATTGCGTATCCACATAGTCCAGTAAATACTCTGTGCCCGCGATGGCAACGACAAGAAGCACATCTATGTTGGCATTTAATTCAAGGCGCTCAGGATTTCCGTACATCCGATATGGATGACCATATACAAATCTGCTGAAGAATACATCCTGCTTTTTGTTTTGTATTACTTCATTCCGAATGGATTGTATTTCGGCAGGCGTCATACCCATGGGGCACTTCGTCACAATGATCATGTCCGCGCGCCCGGCAGCATCACGCCATTCACGTAAGCGACCCACAGGAAGCAACCAATCACGGGTATAAAGGCGATTATATTCTGTAAGAAGAAGATTAAGGCCGGGAATAACTTCTCGATGTTGAAAGCCATCATCCAGGATCACCACCTGTGTATCCGGATAAGATCTCAGTAGCAGTGGAATGGCAAGGCTTCTGCTTTCGGCAACGACAACCTGAACATCCGAATATTTTCGTTTGTATTGCAGAGGTTCGTCTCCGACAAGCACGGCATCATGATATGGATTGACTTCAAGATATCCACTTGATTTACGACGATAACCACGGCTCAGAACGGCAAGCCTGAGATGATCGCGTAACAGACGGATCAGATATTCCGTATGAGGAGTTTTGCCTGTGCCACCGACAGAGAGATTGCCCACACTGATGACGGGAATATTAAATGAAACGCCTTTCAAAAGCCCGATCGAATAAAGGCCGTTTCGAATGGCCACACCCAGGCCGTAGAGAACAGCCAAAGGAAAGAGTATAATTTTCAATATCCACTGATCAACCATGTCGTCGTGCCGGGTTGCGGCGAGCAAAAATAAGAAGGTATGTGCAGATGTAAGAGGCGATTACTTCTGTGCCCTTTTAAACAAATACCAGGCCAGTGTACCAAAAATCATATTGGGAAGCCACATCGCAAGCATTGGAGGCATATTGAGGTTGGTAGAAAATGTAAGGGCAAACTTGCTAAAGAAAACAAACATTGATCCAATCGACACACCTATCGCGAGATGTAAGCCCATACCACCACGCTGTTTTCTCGAAGCTACCGAAGCGCCGATAATCGTCAGGATAACAATACTAAATGGTTCGGCCCACCTGCGGTGGTATTCGGCCCGCATCAGGCGTGATGCACCAAGGCCTCGTTCTTTTTCATAACGGATGAATCGTAACAGTTCTGCCGATGTCATCATTTCTTTCTCGTTGACATAATATATGAAATCTGAAGGATACAAGGCGAGACTTGTATCTATTTGCATATTATGTCCCGAAGTGTAAAACTCTTTGCCGTCCACCCAATGTCGAACATCATAATCTTTAAGTCGCCATTTTTTTGTTTCAGCTATGTATTGGAAAGTTCTTGCTTTTAATAAATAAACAAGTTGGAGGTCTGCATATTGTTCGAGCCGGAATCCGGTGCCACTACTGTCATTCTTATGATAATTACCTATAAATACTTTCACGCCGGGACCAATAAATAAATGAATGTTGTTGCTTTTCACCTTGAGATTACCAGGATAGATAAATTCATTCTCAAAGCCAAATTTTATTTTATTTCCTCGCGGAAAGAAAATATGATTGCCAAGCAAATACAAAAAAGCGAGAACCAACGCCGTCATAATATATGGACGGAGAAAACGACGGTAACTCATACCCGCATTCAGTATGGCCACAACCTCGGTATTGCGGGCCAGCCGTGACGTAAAAAATATAACAGCAATAAGTGAAAAAATCGGCCAGAGCAAACCGTTGATATAAGGGATAAAGTTAAGGTAGTACTCCAGTAATATTTGTTTTGTCGAAATATTCTGATCCGTAAATTTTTCAATATGCTCACTGAAATCAATACTCAGTGAAATGATCGTAAAAAGCAAAGCCGTAAAGAAAAACGTGCTCAGGTATTTACGAATAATATAACGATCAAGAGTCAGCAAGACATAATGTGAATTGGTCAACAAACATAGCTTTAAGTTTTTGGTTTTTGGTTGAAAGAAACAGGATAGGGCATCGAACTTAGGACATTGGTTTTAAGATTTTGGACATATCTAATACCCATAACTAACAACCGGTCCAATTTCGTACAACCCACAACCTACTACCATTAAGAAACCGTTAAACCATTTGGAATAGAGTCCGGGGACCTCTAAGTAAAAGGAAATTTGAATTACCTTGCCTTTTCAATTCACACAGGAGATCGAATGGGCGATACTGTTCAGCTCAGTATAGAAAAACTTCAACAGGAACTCAGCCTCAAGCAGCTCCAGATCAACAGCCTGCTTACTATTACGCAGGCGATCAATGACAATGTAGCAGCGCCGGAGCTGTATAACATGTATAAGTCATTTATCGGATGGGAAATGGGTATCAAGAGAATGGCCCTATTCTTCAAACAGGATGATGAATGGCAGTGTGTCACACACCTGAAAGCAGACCATCTTACACAAATCGACAACCTGGGTCCTATACTGAAGAAGTTTTCCAAAACACAAAGGATCACAAAGTCAGACCCTGAGCTTTTGCAGGGCTTTGACCTGATGATTCCTGTGTATCATAAAAAAAACCCAATCGCATTTGCTCTTGTTGGTGGTATTCGTGCTGAAGCTGATGATTATTCACGCCTTCAGTTTATTACAACATTTACAAATATTATTGCTGTTGCTATTGAAAACAAGCGTCTTTTCAAACGACAGATTGAACAGGAGCGTTTTGATCGCGATATGGAGCTTGCGAGCAGCGTGCAGAAAATGCTCATACCGGATCATTTGCCGCAGAGCAAGTTTTTTGAATTGGCCACGGTGTACAAACCACACTTAACTGTAGGCGGAGACTATTTTGATTTTATTCAATACGACGAGCAAAGGCTTGCTTTTTGTATTGCTGATATAAGCGGGAAGGGTGTATCTGCCGCGATCCTGATGGCAAATTTTCAGGCCATATTACAAAGCCTGATCTATCAATACCGCGATCTGGAGACTTTCGTTTTTGCACTTAACCAGGCCGTATACCGGATCACGCGGAGTGATAGGTTTATTACATTATTTATCGGCGAACTGAATCTGCGAAACAACACGCTTCAATATATTAACGCCGGACATTTTCCGCCATTTCTGATTCAAAACGGAGAGATCACGCGCCTTGAAAGCGGATGTACGATAATCGGTGCATTTGAAACGCTTCCTGAGATTCAGATGGGTGAGGTGAGCCTTACACATCCCGGTATGATCTTCGCATGTACTGATGGCCTGACGGATGTTCAAAATGACCTGGGGGAATATTTTGCAGACGAACACATCAGTACTATAATACAAAATGCGGACCAATATACTTCTGCTGAAATGCTCAACGATGCATTGATGAATGAGGTGGATCATTTCAGGGGGACAAAACCGTATCCGGATGACATTGCAATACTTACATGCAAGTACATCGTCTGAGAAAAAACGGAGGGTATATTTTCAAAAACTAAAAATGGAATGTATTTAATTGTGGTCGTGCAAATCGCGGAGGATTCCGACCTTTGGTAAAATTTGTTATCATTACAGGGCACATACAAAAGATGAAAAATAAAACTACCGCCGGATTATTCGCTTTGTTTCTCGGATGGGCTGGTATACACAGGTTTTATCTGGGCCAGACGGGCCTGGGTATCCTTTATTTTTGTCTCATCTTCCTGTCTTTTGGCATGGTCCCTTTTATACTCGGCCTGATAGATGGAATTGTATTGTTGAATATGGATGAGAACGAATTCAATCGTAAATACAATTCAAAAGTGATCAGGGATCAGGGCTATGATCGTGGAGCACAGAATTATGGAAGGACGATGTCTCAAAGAGGACAAGCACCGCCGCTACCCCGTAACAATCAAAATACGAGCAGGGAATTACCAAATCCATATAAAGTCAACGGTATTAAAAAATATAAGGAATTTGACCTTGATGGAGCTATTGAGGATTTCAAAAAGGGACTTGAAATCAGCCCAAAGGACATCTCGCTTCATTTTAATATTGCCTGCGCGTATTCTCTGACTGAACAGGTTGACCTTGCATATAGTCATCTTGAAAAAGCCGTAAGCCTGGGGTTCAATGATTTTGAAAAGATAAAAACACACGATGATCTTGCCTACGTCCGGATCCAGGACAGGTGGGACGATTTCAAAAACAATGGTTTCAGGCTTCAGGCCAAAAACTCCGTTAATGCTTCTCAAACACCGGAAATACCCAAAGAAGAACATATACAGGATGACGTTTTATTGTCTCAGCTGAAACGATTGGGCGAGCTACGTGACAGGGGTTTACTATCTGAACAGGAGTTTATGACCGAAAAAAAGAAGCTGACACGTTAATTATTTACTAAATGACGCCATATTTGGCACAATCTTTCGTCTAATACGTATATACACACACTTTACATGATCGCCCAGGAACTGATATCACAACTTATCCAACCTCTCCGGACCTCGGATACGGGCGAGCAGGCGTTGACGTATATGCAGATATATCATCTCAAGCACCTTCCGATCGTCAACAACGAACAGCTTCTTGGCACCATCTCTGAAGAAGACATCACAGTAAATCCTCTTGAGGAGGCCATTGGCTCATTTCCGCTTAGCCTCAATAAAGCTTATGTACGACAGTCCGATCATCTTTTTGAAGTGATGAGTGTCATGGCCGACCATAAGCTTAGCGCCATTCCGGTAGTCGATCATCAGGATAATTACCTGGGTATAATTACACTAGAAGATCTCATCCAGTTTTATGCCCGCAGCTTTTCCTTTTCAGAACCAGGTGGAATCATTGTTTTAGAAATCAATAAGACGGATTACAGCCTTGCAGAAATATCAAGGATCATCGAAAGTGAACATGCAAGCGTGTTGAGCAGCTTCCTGACACACGATGAAGCTTCACAACGTATATATGTAACGCTCAAAACGAACCAGATCGACACCAAGCATCTCGAAGCCACACTGGAACGATTCGGGTACACTATCAAAGCGACTTTCTCCGAAGAAGGATATTTTGAAAGCATGCAGGATCATTATGATGCATTCCTGCATTATCTTAATGTTTGATGTCCGCACCCAAGGCTATTTTTTCTCTCTCCCTCTTTCTACTCGGTTTTATCCATTTATCCTTCAGTCAATTTGTGACAGTAACTTCTATTCAAACGAAGGGACTAAACAAGACTAAGGAATCTATAGTCCTCAGGGAACTAACCTTTGGAGTTGGAGACACGATAGTCCAAAGCGATTTGGGATTAGTGATTGAAAAAAACAGAAACAACCTTCTCAACCTTGGCCTTTTTAATGAAATTTCAATCAACGTATCTGAATGGAATACAGACCTGCATCAGATACAGATCATTATCGAAGTAAAGGAATCATGGTACATCTATCTTTTGCCCATACTCGATCTTGCAGACAGAAATTTCAATGTGTGGTGGAATACGCATCACCATTCATTTGAAAGAATCAACCTGGGCGCACAACTTGATTATCTGAATTTCACGGGACACAATGATAAGTTTAAAGCGAAGCTGCAATTCGGATACACACCGAAGCAGGAGATTGAATACCGCTTTCCATATTTCAATAAAAAACAGAGTCTTGGCCTGACGGTCAGCGCGCTGCATAGTGAAAACAAGGAAATCAATTACGCCACAGTAGACAATGTTGAACAATTTTTAAAGCTGGATAAAGGCAAACTTGAAGAACGATGGAAAAGCCAGGTGACCCTGCAGTACAGGTCATCAATTTATGTGCGTCATGAAATTTCAGCTTCGCTTGAGTTTTTGAGAATGGATTCAGCCATTCTTGATTATAATCCCCTGTTATTTCGCAACGGTGCCATTACCCATCATGAGTTGATGATGCACTATTCGTTTGAATATGATGACAGGGATTTGAAAATATATCCATCAAAAGGAATAAAGGCACAAATCGAAACTGAAAAAATAGGATGGGGAAAAAATGATGATGAAGATGCGATGACGGCGACGGGGTCAATGGAATGGAACGGACAGCTGGGTAAACATTTTCAACATCGGCTGAGTGGAATAGGACAATATAGTCTTAGTCGCAGCCGGCCATCTTATATACATTATCGCGGGCTGGGTTATGCACAAAAATTTGTGCGGGGCTATGAGTTATATGTTATAGACGGATTAGATTTTGTTCTTGGCAAGTATCAACTGTCTTACAATCTACTTCAGACTAAAGTTTCTTTGGGCAAGTTAATCCCCGTTGAACAATTCCGCTCGATGGAGCTTCAGCTTTTCCTTTCATTATTTATAGAAACAGGATATGTCAATGATCCGTATACGAAAGATGTGAATTCTCTTGCGAATATCTGGCTTCGTGGCGGGGGCTTTGGACTTGATATTTTATTGTATCATAATTTTTTATTTCAACTTAATCTCAATACGAACAATCGCCGGGAGTGGGGATTTTTTATTCATAATAAGACGAGCTTTTAGGAGTAACGAATAACGAGTAACGAGTAACGAACGAGTAACGAGTAACGAATAACGAGTAACGAGTAACGAACGAGTAACGAATAA
The DNA here is from genome assembly GCA_040004485.1 of Saprospiraceae bacterium. Taxonomy (GTDB): domain Bacteria; phylum Bacteroidota; class Bacteroidia; order Chitinophagales; family Saprospiraceae; genus Opimibacter. Next base: position 3,662 of record JBDUAU010000562.1, on the reverse strand, counting down.
CGAATAACGAGTAATGAGTAACGAGTAACGAGTAACGAACGAGTAACGAATAACGAGTAACGAACGAGTAACGAATAACGAGTAACTAGTAATGAGTAACGAGTAACGAATAACGAATAACGAATAACGAGTAATGAGTAACGAACGAGTAACGAATAATAACGAGTAATGAATAATAACGAGTAATGAATAATAACGAGTAACGAATAATAACGAGTAACGAATAATAACGAGTAATGAATAATGACGAGTAACGAATAATAACGAGTAATGAATAAATTGTATTACTCAGTTTTGTAAGATTGCTGGGTCTTGGTTATTTTCAATCTTCGCATATTATTCAACAGGAATTAAAAGTTATTTGCGTCTTTGCGAGAGATTTCTTTTGGACTACAATGCAATTGTTCCTTCGTGATTGATAGATCCTACAAAAGAGCGTGCGTTGAGTTTGTGTCGGGTATAAACTTCATGCATAGCAGTTGCAATTTCTGAGGCTTTCAATTTTTCCTGGCACAGCGCGAAGATGGCAGGGCCGGCTCCACTGATGCTACATCCGAGTGCTCCGAGTGAAAGTGCCAGTTGCTGTACTTCTTCGAAATAAGGAATGAGATGTTTTCGTTGTGGCTCGATGATGTGGTCAGTCATAGATCTGCTGATGAGATCAAGATCTCCGAGGTTCATGCCGATGATGAAGGAACCAAGATTGGCGGACTGGGTGACCATCTCTTTAAGTGATACTTTTTTTTTAAGAAGTTCCCGCGCCGCTTTGGTTGGGATCATCACATCCGGAAGTAATAGAGCCATAAATAGTCCGGGAGGAGTGTAGATCCGGTGATAATCATAAGTCTCGATATCACGAATCAGGATCAGCCCCCCGATGAGTGCAGGAATAATATTATCGCCGTGGCGTGAACCGCTGGCCGCCACTTCACCATCGAGAGCAAAAGGAATTAAATCGCGTTTTTCAAGCGGCCTGTTCAGCATTTCATTTACAAGGACTGCTGCTGCTGTCGCACTGGATGCACTGCTTCCAAGTCCGGATCCTGCAGGAATATGTTTATGGATTTTAAGATCAAGTCCGCGTTTTTCTTCACCCAGGTGCTTCAGCAAAGACATTGCAGTAATGCCGGCTATATTTTTTTCAGGGGAAAGAGGGATTTCTTTTTTGTGGCCGGTGATTTCAAGTATTCGGATTCCGGGATTATCAGACCATTTTCCTATGATCTCATCGGATGGAACATCTATCGCCATACCAAGCGTGTCAAAGCCGCAGGCAAGATTGGAGACGGAGGCAGGGGCAATGACTTTTAAGCCAGAATTCATGAAGCAAGAATAAGGGATAAAGGTGAGTTTTGCTTTGTTTTTCCCCCCGACCCCCTGAAAAGGGGGCGTTCATTTCCCGACCATTTCTTTCGATATCTAAAATCTAAAATATCTTAGGGCGATCAAACGCAAAACGTAATGCAACGGCAGCTAGATTCATGGTTTAGTCCTTCTCTGAACAAACAAATGGAAATTGCCATTTATGGCCATTTTGGATTTTCATTATTACTTATTCCTACTGCCGCGGCAGATTATCTCGAATATGAACGATTCCTTTTATTGGATGTGCTTGAACCGTATCTTGACGCCGGCAAAGTAAAGGTTTTCTCCATCAACAGCATCAACTCAGAAAGCTGGCTTAACAGCAAAATGCACCCAAGGCACAAGGCTATTCGTCATCAGCAGTTCAATCAATATGTCAACCGGGAGGTAGTTCCATATATTAAACACAATACAAGTGAAGACACGGGCATTATCACTTGTGGGGCCTCACTCGGGGCGCTGCACGCTGCAAATATGTACTTCAGAAGACCCGATTTGTTCGCGGGGACTATAGCCATGAGTGGTGTTTACGACCTGACCACCTATACGGATGGTTATTGGGATGAAGATGTTTATTTCAACAGTCCGAAACATTACCTGGAGCATCTCAATGATGATTATTATCTGCCCATGCTTCAACGATCTAATCATGTGCATATCCTCACAGGTTCGGGTGATTATGAAAGCCCTGAGGCATCCAGATCATTTTCCGGACTTCTCAACTACAAGGGCATTCCACACGAGTTGGATGTCTGGGGACCGGATATGAAGCATGACTGGCCTACCTGGAGAGCCATGTTACCTCACTACATGGCCACAAGGTTTTAGATCTTAAATACTTAAGTTTTCAAATTCAATAATTCGTACTTTTGTTGCCTTCACGAGAAAGCAACAACAAGCCTGTCATTGCCAACAGACGTACACAAGGCATTCCCCCCAAGAAAGAATCAAAGGAAAAGGAATAAAACAGTGGTTACATATGTGATGCTATCCACTCTTGTTTAGAACCCAATTAGTAAGAATTTAACCCAACGAGTCATCATGAGAAGTTTGATCAGATCGATTGTACCACTCATCATTACATTTTCAGCTATCAATGTATACGCTCAACGATGGACTCCGGTGGACCAGACCCTGATCGGAGTACAAGGAACCAGAGACATCATACCTCAAAAGTATATGGTCTACAACACGGATTTTGCATCAACAAAAGATGTATTGTGGACGGCTCCAAAAGAAACCGATCAACCCATTTCAAATAGTCCGACACTCCTGACGGTAGGCCTTGCTGACGGATCTTCTGATGTCTTCAGGATGGTCCGGTATGATATGATGGAGCCTGAGTTAGCTGCAAAATATCCTGGGATAAGAACCTTCAGAGGGGAGTCAGTTTCGGATCCAAGTCGGACCATCAGGGCCGACTGGACAGAGAGCGGATTGAGAGCGGTCATCCGGGATGACAATGGTATGATGTATATCGATCCATTTCAGCGAAATGATCTTGAGCATAGGATCGTCTACTTTAGAAAAGATTATATTAAGAATGAACCCTGGATCTGCGGCGTCACAGAAAAAGCGAAAGAAATAAATGAACATGCAGGACAGAGGCAAGGGGATTGCCTGTTCAGGAGCTATCGTTTAGCTCTTGCTGCTGATGGCGAATACAGTAATTTCTTTGGGGCCACCTCGTCTGCGCAATCAGGGCTTGTCATGTCTGCTGTAGTCACTGCAATCAATCGCGTGAACAATGTTTACGAAGCAGATATTACAGTTCGGTTAATACTCGTAGCAAACACTGACCAGATATTTTATTACAATCCATCTACTGATCCTTATACAAACACTAATGGAGGAACTATGCTTGGCCAGAATCAGACCACATGTGATGGGATCATTGGTACGGCTAATTATGATATCGGACATGTATTCAGTACTGGCGGTGGCGGTGTAGCATACCTCAATGCAGTATGTACGACGAGTACAAAAGCGGGAGGAGTAACTGGTTCCGGCAGCCCGGTAGGAGATGGATTCTATATTGATTATGTCGCTCATGAAATGGGTCATCAATTTGGAGGAGACCATACATTTAATTCAATAGCCTCTAATTGTGGAGGAGGTAACAGGTCAGCATCTTCAGCGTATGAAGTAGGCAGCGGTACGACAGTGATGGCGTATGCCGGAATCTGCGGAGTAGATGATGTCCAGCCACATAGCGACGCCTATTTTCACGCCAGAAGTATACAGCAAATTTCTGCTCACATCACGGGCACAAGTTGTGCAGCATTTATTACACTCAA
>JBDUAU010000149.1:0-5950 GCA_040004485.1 Saprospiraceae bacterium | reverse complement strand
TCTCTCCTAAAGCAGCACTTGCAGCAGGATTAAAAGTAGATATGGATGTCATACCCGCCGATGTGGCGGCCGCGATCAAAGCAGGCAAGGTGAATCTGGATGACCCCGCAGTGACGCTTACACTATTGCAACTCAATGCCGTGGTGGGTGTAAAAGGAACTTTTGATGGCAATAAAAAACTTGTTTCAATAGGTATCACTTGTGCTTCGTGTCATTCAACAGTTGATGACGCATTCCTTCCTGGTATTGGTCACCGTCTTGATGGATGGGCTAATCGGGATCTCAATGTCGGAGCTGTAATTGGGATGGCGCCAAATTTAAAACCAATCACGGATGCATTGGGTGTTGATGAGGGCACAGTTAAAAAAGTTTTAGCGAGTTGGGGACCAGGTAAATATGATGCAGAATTAAATTTAGATGGAAAAGCTTTTCGTCCGGACGGAAAATCAGCAGCTACATTATTGCCCGAAGCATTTGGACATGCCGGTGAAAATCTTCACACATGGACAGGTGGATGGGGAGATATCACCTATTGGAATGCTTATGTCGCAAATCTCGAATTACAAGGACAGGGAAACTTTTTTGATGTGCGCTTCGATGATGCGAAAAAATACCCTGTTGCCGCAAAAGCCCATTTTGGTCATAAGCAAAGCAAACCTGATATGGTATCCGATAAACTTGCAGCATTACAATTTTATCAGTTATCCATCCCTGCACCTAAACCACCTGATAGCACATTCGATAAAGCTGCAGCGCAACGTGGGATGGTTGTATTTAATGGCAAAGCGAAATGTGCTTCATGTCATGTGCCTCCTCTTTTCACTGAGCCAGGATGGAATACGCATAAGGCTTCAGATATCGGCATTGATGATTTCCAGGCTAACAGATCTCCTGATAGTACTTATGTTACGCAGGGTTTAGCAGGATTATGGACACATATGAAAGGTGGTTTCTATCACGATGGTAGGTTTGCCACATTGATGGATGTCGTCAATCACTACAATGATTTCCAAAAACTCACCCTGACCGAACCAGAGAAAAAAGATTTGGTGGAATATCTAAAGTCATTATAAATAAATTCAGATTTCATAGTTAATTGCAGGATCACACAATCGAATTTATAAAAAGAATGACACAACATCCCGTAAAAATATTATCCCTTCAGCATGTCACCCATGATGTTTTGCAGGTAGTGACAATGAAGCCACCAGAGTATACATTCCACCCGGGACAAGCAACCGATGTCAGTATCAATAAACCTGATTGGAAAGATGAATTAAGGCCATTCACTTTCACCTGTCTTCCGGAGGATGATCATCTCGAGTTTACGATAAAGACATACCCTGAACGCAAGAGTGTCACTAATGAATTGTTGCATCTGAAAAAAGATGATGAGCTGATCCTCCATGATGTCTTCGGAGATATTGGTTATGTTGATGAAGGCGTGTTTATTGCGGGCGGTGCGGGTGTCACACCATTTATTTCGATATTCAGGTATCTCTATTCCAAAAATAAAATCGGTGACAACAAGCTTATTTTTGCTAACAAGACAAAAGCCGATATCATCCATGAAGAGGAATTCAGAAAGATGCTTGGAAAAAATTTCATCAATATTCTTTCTGATGAAAAAACTGAAGGGTATGCACATGGATACATCACTAAGGATTTTATCAAAATTCATATTAACTCCCCGAACAGCCATTTCTATGTCTGCGGTCCTCCTCCGTTGATGGATGCTGTTGAGAAGCAATTGGCCGATTTAGGCATCGATGAAAAAATGATCATCAGGGAGGGGTTTTAGTTCTTTGATCTGATACCTCTTACCTAGTCTTAGCCTTTTGTTTATTGCCCCGGTATCATACATCCCATTTATCAGTATCCATACCTATCCTCTCTATCGCAAATAAGAAAAATTAACCTTAATTTTAATAAATATTGAAGAGAAAGCAACCATTGAATAAAAGAGCTCATGAAAAAATTTAACCGAATCACGTATGATGTAAATGTCATGGGGGGAAAACCATGCATAAGGGGACTGAGAGTTACTGTAGGAATGGTGTTAGATCTTTTAGCAAATGGAAAAACGCATGCTGAAATCCTTTTAGCTTATCCCTATCTGGAAACTGAAGATATTGATGAATGCTTATCTTATGCTGCCTGGCGAATGGAGGAACGTGACGTGCCTCTTGTGCTATGACAATAACAAATTGATGAACTGAAAGGAGTTGGTTGAAAAATTAATCAAGAAACAGGCATTCTTATGAGATGAGTATGCGCTTATACTCATTGAATGCTTTTATAAACGACTCGGATTTCTCAAAGTTGCTAAATACATAAGACTCGTTCAGACCTGATATGGATGCAATGCCAATGCCTCCATATTTGACGATTGGGATTTCATAGTTCCCAACAAACCGTTGGTCCCTGCTTCCATCCTTGTTCACTTTTGCCCAAGTGTGCCCAACTACTTGCGTATCTGAAGGAATCTCACTTTCGGTTATCATTCGATGCTCATCAGATCGAAATTCAAGGTCCTTGATATCAATTAAACCAAAATTTTTCCGATCGTCAATAATAATCGCAAATCCAGGGTAGATATAAAGATCTCCTCCATTCCTGTTTTCCATATGAAATGCAGGATAACTGGACTTTATAACATCGATATTTTCATAAGTGAACCTCACAGGCTTTAAATCAAGACTATTTGATGCTGCGCTTCTCGTAGATACCCTGTCAATTTGTTCAATGGAGGTACAGTCCCAAATCATTTTACACTTGATGAGTTCATCATAGCACCTAACAAGAGCTAAATATTTTTCATTAAATATTTTGTCAAAAGTGACATCAATGTCAACATAAGTGGCGCCCAATTGATCCTCTAAACACTCAAGTTCAAATTGGCTATCATTCACGCTGTCAACATATGAGTCAAGTAAAAGACCATAAACAAAAATGCGTGAAAAAAGTAATTTGCGCCTTTCATTTTTTAATTGATTCTTGGCTGATTGTATATCTATTGGTAACTGTCTTCTTTCTGTAAAGGCTTCAAAAAGGGTCTCTTTCAATTCTAATAAATTAGAGCTGGTAAGTCCCTCAATATCATCGCTCTTAATTTCTGCTCCTTGTTTCTCCAGTGGTTGCATAACAGGCTCCTTGGGAAAGTAAGGGCTATCCTCTATTGATGATGATCCTAGCTCTGGAGGAGCGATAGGATTGTGATTTGAGCCACCTATTTTTCGCCTATCATATATACCCGTTCCCGGAATTCCTGTATTGAGAAAAGTGCCTCGCTTCGAAAAGTTTATATTAGCTCCTCTTGGTCCAACAGTTGCACTAACTCCTGACATTGAAAAATTCAAGGAGAACCCGGGAAATACTTTAATTCTTCTTCGGAAGCTCATAATGATTATATTAAAATGTAATAAAATTCATTATCTACTTTTCTAAATGCGTTTGAGACATACGATCTGGAATCGGATAACAGTAAAGAATCTAACTTTCATTTCATCAAACATTTAAATTTGATGTGAGTCAAATATTTAAGGACACGGCACCTTAGTGGCCGTCAAGACTCCGGAGTTACTTACCTTCAGTATCCAGCATGAATTATCAGGGGACCTCATTAGCAAGGTGCCATTGCCATTATCTACAAAGATTACACCTTGTGCAATATGGAGCTTTGTAAGTGGTGTGTCAATGCCAATACCTACATTGTTTATGGTGCCAAAATCACATACATCTCCTATACCGTCATTATCTATATCTTCTTGGTCCGGATTTGCAATAGTTATACAATTATCCAAAGAATCAACAACACCGTCTCCATCTAAGTCAGGAGGAGGAGGAGGAATCCCAAGTACAACTACTGACACTGAGCGCAAGAAATTCACGCATGATCCATCATAACCCACAAAAGTATAAGTCACGGTTTGAACAGAGGTACTCAAATTCACAAGTGTATCAAGTATAATAGTTCCAGGAGGTCCTTGTCCGGCCATAGCTCCAATTACAGATCCAGAGTTTACTGTCCATATCCAATAATTAACTCCTGGTTCATTAACTTGATATGTAATTGATTCTCCGCTCGCAATCGTATCCAGGATTACTTCATCTTCACCTAAAAACGGACAACAAGAAAACGGTAGAGTTAATGATGTTGGTTGATCGATAGCGCAAACGCTAGGACCGCCTGTCCACGCACCTGTCTCACCATCAAAAAATGTGAAGAATCCAAGAGATAAATTCATATTGGACGCATTTGCTGTGCAATCTGGATAACTACGTACATTCAAATCAAAACAAAAATGCCAGGGACCCATGCCGCCGCCGCATGAATTCCCGTCCCCCCAATCCACAGTGGGTGGAGGTCCTAATATTGGACAGGTGCCATTAATACCATAAGCAAACCATCCAGGAGGCAAAGGATCGCCTGCATTTGCCCAACAAGGACCACAGCACCCACCTGTAATACCACCAAGATTAGGGCAGTCAACATCATAAAGAGTGTGGCAGATATCGATAGTTCCATTTCCGTCGAGATCACCTACCTGGAAAAACACATTATTATGATGGAACCCGATACCTGTAAACCAATCCCAAGTTGCTAAACCGTACAAACCATTTTCAGCAACACCCATATTATTTCCATTAATTGTTGCATTTAATGGCTGACCATTCGCATTAAATGAAGAAGGGTCCCATCCATTTCCGAATACAGGCACTAAACCTTGGAACCATTGACATCCGTTTGCTGCTGCTGTAACAGAATTAACGTTCATGCATATTGAAACAACTTCATTTGGGAAAAATGGCCCAGTTAATGGACCGCCATTTGATCTGGCAACTATTTGAATATTTCTTGATGTAACGCATTCTGAAGCTTGTGAAATGGTATTAATACAAAGATCAAACTGACCTCCCAAGGAATTTAATGAACTAATTGCTATGAAATAAACTTCATTCGCTCCAATATTAGTACCAATTGCTTCGGCTTCTCCATTAGATCCAACTATACATTCCAAGTTGCTTTGGGTTAATGTTATTGGTTGAAGATTTGAACAATTGGTAGCCGCATTGAAAATACTAATCGTTGGAGAAACAAAAACGGAACTAGATACATTAACATTTAATAGAGTTGCATTCCCATCGGTTGTGACCTTAAACCATACAGTTGGAAATTCTCCAATATTGCAACTGTTGGATATCGATTCCGGCAAAGCCCCCAGGTTAGTACCGCTGATACAAACAAAAGGCATGTCTGAAACAGGGGTAGGAATTACGATTGCCATTTCACAAAGATCATTTGGGGGTTGGGACCAAATTTTGGAAATTGTAGAAATCACAATAAATAAACAGGTAAGAAACTTCATTAGCTTCAGATTTAAATTTGTCGCAAGCTTCAGAGAATCAATATGAAAAATAACATGTTCTGCTTCACACTTATTCCATGATCAAGTTATCTGTTTTTAAAGTAGAAATTTTTGATTTAATTCTTTTTGTGTCGGAATTGTGTCGGAATTGTAATAATAAAGATTTTATCTAATGCACTAAAAAGCCTGTGGTTATTGAGTGGGCCCACCTGGAATCGAACCAGGCACCACCTGATTATGAGTCAGGTGCTCTAACCGAATGAGCTATGGGCCCTAAGAAGGAGGCAAATATAGGAAAAAGGATATAGCAAGCAGCAAAGAGCAGAAAGTCCATTTATTCATAGGTTACATTGGAATGTGCAATGGTCATAATCTGGTGATAAGAAACTTTCCCTTAAATTGAGTTGAATGTCTCGAACAATAAAATTCACCTTATTTAAAATCATACTTATCACTTTATCCATAGCGATAGTCGCAGGCATCATTTATCTGTCGAAAGCTATGCCTATCATCACAGCCTTCAGAGCCAAAGACATTTGTTCCTGCGTATTCCTTGCCAACAGGACACCTGAAAGTGTGAT
>JBDUAU010000579.1:0-1797 GCA_040004485.1 Saprospiraceae bacterium | reverse complement strand
AACTTTTCCTAAGACTTCTTCATTTAATCCATCAGCTACATCAAATGACAAAGTCTCATTAATAAAAATATTCATTTCTTGATTTGTGTTCATTTTTGAAAACATTTCTCAATTAATGATTCCTAATTAATATTTGATTTTACCATCATTTTTTAAAAATATGATAATGATTTATAACCCGTGTTGGTGTGTGTTGGGTATTTTTCTTGAGAAAGAGTTATTTCTTCTTTTCATGAAAGTGTTTGATCGCCGTGATCGCAGTCCATTTCTGATTCATCGTCAAATGAGCCATGTTTGGATTCGACTCATCCACGATTGCCAAGAGTTCCAATGCGGACAACTCGAGGGATTGGAGACCGACGCAGATTTGGAAGATGCGCTTGAGACAGATTTGTCGAGCCAAAGGTAGATGGTATTGTGTAAATCTGTTTCCTTGTTCAACTAAGGCACCGGCTTCAATCAACATGCTAATCATTTCATCGTGTTCTGCGAGCTCCAATAGACTATATCCTTGATGATTGATAGCATTGACATTGAAGAATCCATCCCGAAGAAGAACGAATACCTCTTTAACCCAATCCGAATCTAAACAAAACCAAATATCATCATTTGGATGATAATCGTCATAATCGTCATCATCGTTGTAATCGTAATAATTCATTTTGCTTGAAAAGTGTGCCCTCTATTAGAGAACATTTCTCAATTAATGATCCATAATTAATACCATCTTTTACTATCATTTTTTTAAAGAAAAATGATAATGTTATCATTTTTTTATAAATACATATTTACATTTTTTTTGTTTTTGTTTTTTTGTTTTTGCTTCACGATTCATTTTTTATCATGAAAATGCTTGACTGCGACGATCGCATCCCATTTCTCCTTCATAGTCAAATGAAGGGTCATGCTTGGATTCGACTCATCGACAATTGCCAAGAGTTCCAATGCGGACAACTCGAGGGATTGGAGACCAACACAGATGTCGAAGATGCGTTTGAGACAGAGTTTTCTAACAAATGGTAGCAGACGCATTGTTTTTTCGTGATCAACAATGGCACCGGCATCAAGTAAGAGGTGATAGATTTCTGTCACACCAAGGGTATCTTCTAGGGCATTGACATCTGTACCAACTTCAAAGAACATTCGACTCTTTTGAGTAAAATGTGTCAAAGCGGTCCAACCATAGAAGTCCAGAGCATTGACATACGCACCGGCTTCAAGCAACATTCGAATCATTTCGGCATTTTGGGTAAGACGCATCAATGTTGTCCTACCTAGATTGTCTTCGGAATTGACATCAGCACCATAACCAAGCAACAATGATGTCATTTCTGCATTTTTAGACAACATCAAAGCAGTATAACCTGCTGGGTTTCTAGCATTGACATCGGCACCTGCTTCAAGCAATATCCAAGTAATTTCAGCATTTGGAGAAATCATCAATGCAGTCGTATCACCGCCACTTTTGGCATTGACATCGGCACCCTCCCAAAGTAAGAGGCGGGTCATTTCGGGATCCTGAGAATACATCAAAGGAACACGCCCAGAAGTGTCCTTGGCATTGATATCAAAACCGTCTTCAATGTGTTTGAGAACAAATTTAAAATTGGAAGCTTCAACCTCGTAACAAAAGGATTGGATAAGGTTTGTCATCTATTGATAACATTTCTCAATTAATGATTCTTATTTATTACTCTATTTTACTATCATTTTTTTGAAGAAAAATGATAATGTTATCAAATTTTTATAAATACATATTTACATTTTTTTTGTTTTTTCTTCATGATTCATTTCTTA
>JBDUAU010000662.1:0-5957 GCA_040004485.1 Saprospiraceae bacterium | reverse complement strand
AATATGGCAGTGGTCATTTCGAGTACCAGCTTTTTCCAGACAATCCTAAGAATCGCTTTGGTGATATTATACTTCGATGCTCAGGTAGTGACTGGTCGTATACGATGTTCCGCGACGGCATGATGCAGGGTCTCATCAGACAAGAAACCGATCTCGATGGCCAGGACTTCCGCCCTTGTTCGGTTTACATCAATGGGCAGTATTTAGGCATTCATAATATCCGTGAAAAGCAGGATGCAGAATACACAGAATACTATCACGGCATTGATCCGGATAGCCTTGATTATCTCGAAAACGATGCAGAAATAAAAGAAGGAGACGCAGTCGCATATCAGCAATTGGTGGCCAGGCTGAATGCAGGCGTACAAAGCGATGCATCCTTTCAGGCACTCGATGCCATAGCAGATACAAAGGATTTTACGGACTATATCATCTCTCAGATTTTTGTTGCAAATACTAGTTGGGGTCACAACATTGCGCTCTTTCGCAAGCGCTCTTCTTCCGGTCGTTGGCGTTGGCTACTCCATGATTACGATCGGGGTTTTGATCTCAACAACGTCAACAGTACGGCTATGAGTTGGGCTACCGCCACCAACGGCGCATTCTATAGTAACCCTGCATTCGGCACACTTTTCCTTCGCAAAATGTTGGAAAATAATGCATTCAAAGAACGTTTTATTACGCGTTTTGCAGACCATCTCTACATTACGTATAATCCTGTCACCATCAACAACCGAGTGGACCTTCATGCTCATTGGATTCGCCCCGAAATGCCCAGACAAATAGCACGATGGCAAGGAACTACATCAAGCTATGGAGACGCTATCCCAAATGTTGCTTTTTGGGAAAACGAAGTCGCAAAACTCAAACAGTTCGGTGTACAGCGCAATTCCTATATGTTCAGTGATTTGAGTTCCTTCTTTGGACTTGCGGGAACAACTACACTCAATCTCGAGGTCAGCGATGCAGCTCATGGCTTCATTCGATTGCATGATTTAAAAGTACCGTCGTATCCGTGGACTGGAAAGTATTTCCAGAACCGTTCATTCACCCTCACCGCAGAAGCAAATCCAGGTTTCAATTTTGTGCATTGGGAAAAAATAAGCAGCTCACAAGACACACTCCTTGGAGCAGGCAGTAACTGGAAATATAGAGATGCTACTACATCTCCTCCATCCGATTGGAATCAACCCGACTTCAATGATACAGGATGGTTGAGTGGTCCGGCACAACTAGGTTATGGTGATGGTGATGAAGCCACAGTACTCAGTTTCGGTGGCAATTCAAATAATAAAACTCCATCCTATTATTTCCGCTCCAGTTTCAACGTGGTAGACTCGGCAGCATTCGGTGGTCTGCTTGCCCGATTGAAAGCTGATGATGGGGCTGTTGTTTATCTCAATGGTCACGAAGTTTGGAGGTTGAATATGGCCGCAGCACCTGCAGTTATTTCTTTTACGACACTTGCTCTTGCTACGATCTCAGGTGCAGGTGAAAATGCATGGAATGAAATTATTTTGCCCGCATCAGGATTGGTGGCAGGTCAAAACGAAATAGCCGTAGAAATTCATCAGGTCGATGTTGTTAGTTCGGATATCAGCTTTGATTTTGAGATGCAAGGCACTATAAATGGAACGCCGGAAATCTTAGGGAATAATCCTGCTATTGACGTAACACTTGATACCAATCCGCGTACATTAAAAGCCATCTTCGAGTCTGATGGTACTTGTGGTGTCTTGCCAGATACTATTTTTCAAAATCTAACGCTTAGCATTTTGTGCTCGCCTTATATCGCTGCCGGCGATGTAGTCGTGAAGCCAAATGTAACGCTGACTGTAGAGCCTGGTGTGGAAATCCAGTTTCCCAAAATGGCCAGCCTCTGGATACAAGGTGACGTACACATGAATGGAACATCGGATTCACCGATATTGGTAAAAAATGAAACCGGAAGTACAACATGGGGCGGCATCTTTTTAAAAAATGCTACATCCACTTCTTCTTTTTCTTTCGTAAGACTTGAAAATGCTTCCGCAGGTTCTCAACGAATCTATTTCCCGGCTGCCATCAGCGCTTACAATTCTGATATCACACTTGACAATATGGATTTGACAGATGTTACGGACAACCCTGTTTTTGTAAGATTATCAAATGTAGAACTCACTAATTCAAAACTAAAATCAACGGTGACAGGTGACTGCATCAATGTAAAACAAGGTTTTGCTATTGTGGAAAATTGCGACTTCGAAGGTGGCACACAACCCGATATGGACGCTATTGATTATGATGGCGTAGTGGATGGCATCGTGCGAAACAATCGTATACATGATTTCCGTGGCGACAATTGTGATGGATTGGATATTGGTGAGCAGTGTCAAAATTTACTGATCGAAAAAAACTTCATCTTTAATTGTTTTGATAAGGGAATTTCCGTCGGTCAAAATTCAACAGCGACAGTTCGAAACAACGTCATTGCGAATACCTATATCGGCATCGCGCTCAAAGATGAAAGCAATGTGAATGTTGAGCATTGTACTTTTTTTGGAAACAGACAAGGTGTGTCAGCCTACGAAAAAAATCCCGGCAATCTTGGTGGAATCGGTAGTATTGAAGATTGCATTGTAAGTAATGCTTCAATGGATGCTTATGTATTTGATGGCTATTCAGGACTAACGTTGAGCCGTTGCCTTTCAGACCTCGACTCTATCAGTTCTCCCGGCAACCTTAATGCTGACCCTCATTTTGTCAACCCAACATTTTACGATTTCAATCTTTTGTCCGGAAGTCCGGCTATCGGTATTGGTGCAGGAGGTACGAATCTTGGCGCGAGTACATTGCCTGTCTACAATGGCCAGCCTCAATTGATGATCTCTGAAATTTTGTACAACGACACGTTGACATCGTACGGGGAGTTCATCGAAATATATAATCCCGGTTCACTTTCAGTGGACATGACGGGTTATTCGCTTTCATCTGCAGTTGATTTTACCTTTCCTTCCGGTGCTACAATATCGCCTGGTAAAGTGGTAGTAATAGCACGAACTAAAGCAAATTTCTCAGGTGCTTCTGACCCTGTATATCAATGGACGAGTGGTAAGTTGCGCAATGAGGGAGAGGTTGTCTATCTCTTCGACGCCGACGGTCTTCTGGTTGACTTCGTTCGTTACAACAATCATACGCCCTGGCCTGAGAGCAATACACTCTTGGGTAAATCCATCGAGCTTGTCTCCATATTACTTGACAATCATTTCGCTACCAGTTGGAAGCCGAGTAAAGATCCCGATGGTTCGCCCGGCGAGGTATCAGGTGTGACAAGTACGACGCCATTACCTGAATCTATGCAGGTGGCTGTCTATCCCAATCCTGCATCAGATGAATTACATATCGCAGTGAAAGGATTTACAGGCTTATTTAATATTCGCATATTTGATATAATGGGTAGAGAAATGTTGATAAAACATTCTGCTGATGCGAATGGATTGAGACATGTGATGATAGGAGTAGAAGGATTAGAACAGGGAATATATCTGGTTGTCCTCAGTGATGAACATGGTCGTGTGTTAGTAACAGACAGAGTGATTGTCCAATAGTAATCTAGCAACCATCATTGTTGCCTACGCTGATTTCAAATTCCTGTTTGACTTTTGATCCGTTTGCCTCTTGTGCAGGTTTCCATTTTAGCATTTTTTGGATGGCCTTGAGTATGATTTTATCTGTTTTAGGATCATCAGATGATTTGATGATTTTAGCATTGACTATTTCACCTTTCGCATTAATGGTAAATCTCAATATGGCCGGGTTAATTTTTTTGGAATTATTTTGAGAAATTTTATGAATAATTTTTTCATCAATATATTTTGACATCTGTTGTTTCCCGCCGGGATATTCTGCCTCAACTTCCGGTACGACGGTATATGAAAAATGCATGCCATGCAATTCACTGATATCAGTTACTGAGTTTTTGTAGTTGTACATAATGTCAAAATCAATATCAGTACCAAGGTCAGCACTGGCAAGGATATTTTTTTGATCTGTGCTCAGTTTGTCATTTTGACCTATAGCATTCATGACTTTACCATTGCAGGTTGCCGAAATCCCTGATGAGATATAGTCTGAAACCCATGATGCCGGATAGCCTGGATTTATATCGCTCATCGTCTCGGCAATATTTAGAATTTCCTTTTTAACCGGATTAACGTATAAGCCATGCACTTCATACTTTATACTCTGTGAAAAACAGGGAATAAAATAATTGCACAGTAGAAGGATAATGATAATGGGTTGCATTCTATTGTTATGGTTTATGGTTTATGGTTTATGGTTTATTGTTATGGTTTATGGTTTAAAATTTTTTACCGATTACCAGATTACTTGATCACCACATCACTTGATCACTTGATCTGCTAGTGGAAAGATAGACCTAAGGATTCGAACACCAGTGTTATGAAGGTGTTATAGCGCCAGTTTTGTTCAGGAGATTTAGGGAAAGGAAAATCGTTAGACCAAAGACCATGGACCAAAGACCATAGACAACTGTTGTCTGTTGTCCGTTGTCCGTTGTCCATTGTCTGTTGTCCGTTGTCCGTTGTCCATTGTCTGTTGTCCGTTATCTGCTGTACATCGTCTATTCTCCATTGTCTTTCCTGAATTCTCCTATGTGCCAGAGGATTCCTGATGGGTCATGCACAAAACACTCTCTTCCCCAATCATATTCCCGGATGGGAACGAGTTTTACATTTTCATATTTGGAGGGAAGATCGAGAAGAATAAGTTCGTTCCAAAATCGACGCACATCTACAACTTCCAAAAAAATCATCGTGTTGTCAATCCAATCCTTCACATAGGCATTCTGCAAATAGAATGCTAAACTTTGTGTTTTGAAAACTGAAAAGCCCGGACTTAATCCGACTTCTTCAAAGCCCAGGTCCTTGTAAAAATTTCTGGATACCTCAAAGTTTGTAGATCCGATAAATGGCCTGATAGAAATAGCTCTATTTTCCATAGTCTTTTTAGTATTTATCGCCTTTGTTTTGCCAATTGCCAATTGAATTATTTATTGTCTTTGTTTTGTTTTTTGTTGTTACTCGATATTCGTTACTCCTTATTCGTTACTCGTTACTCGTTACTCGTTATTCGTTACTCGTTATTCGTTACTCGATATTCGATATTCGATATTCGTTACTCGTTACTCGTTATTCGTTACTCCTTATTCGTTACTCCTTATTCCTTATTCGATATTCGATATTCGTTATTCGATATTCGTTACTCGATATTCGTTACTCGATATTCGTTATTCGTTACTCGTTACTCGTTACTCCTTATTCGTTACTCGTTATTCGTTACTCGTTATTCGTTACTCCTTATTCGTTATTCGTTACTCGTTATTCGTTACTCGATTGTCCGTTACTCGTTATTCGTTACTCGTTATTCGTTTTTATTGTTCCCAACAGCCCTCCCCGAAATTTATCATCACACATCTGCCAGAACATAATTCCACCCAATTTATTTTCAATTGCATATTTCGTTTTTAATCCAACTGATTTCTCATCATCATATGTAGCCACCAATTTTCTTTTAATATTGATGGCATAAGGGGCCTGGGCGATATCATCCCATTTCCGTTCAAACCCATTTTTTAAACTTAGAGAATCCTGCATGTCTTTGGAGGAGAATCCATGTGAAAAGTGACAAGGCTCATACAAGTCTACTGGATTTCCTTCATCAATTTGAAAAAACCGTCCGTAGAATGCAGCGCCAATGACTAATTGTTTCGCAGGTACTCCGGCGTTCAATAGAAGTTGTACTGCATGATTAGTTGATTCGATTTGCTGTGGAGTGGAATAGAGTGGAGTATGGTGGCCGCTGATCTTGCTATATCCATGTACCAAATCGTAAGTCATGATATTGATGAAATCGGTGTACCTGATGTATTGCCATTCTTTGGTGTTGATTTATGGAAC
>JBDUAU010000537.1:0-5958 GCA_040004485.1 Saprospiraceae bacterium | reverse complement strand
CCCCTGATGGATGGCCTTGAAGTGGTGCGGTCATCAAAGCTTTCCAAACTGGAAACCCGTTTTATCATTCTGACATTTCACAAAGAAGCAGCGATGTGTAAGAAAGCCCTTGAATTAAATGTCATGGGTTACTTATTAAAAGAAGATTCGCCAGTTGAAATCACTGAATGTCTTGAGCATGTCAGACATGGTAAACAATATATCTCGCGGGCTATTCAGGCTACTTTGAATGAAGCCAGTTCTCACCTTACAGATTTACTTACGGATACTGAATTGAAGATTGTCGTTCTGATCTCAAAAGGTATGAATAGTCAGGCCATTTCCGAACTCTTATTTGTATCCGGCAAAACAATTGAAAATCATCGCAGTAATATCTGTCGAAAACTCAACCTTGACGGACGCCATAATAGTCTTTTTAAATGGGCCATGGAGAATAAAGACAAGTTGTGAATAACGAATAACGATTGACGAGTAACGAATAGTGAGTAACGAATAACGAGTAACGAGTAAGTAACGAATAACGAGTAATTTTTGCATTTAAAGGCCACTCGCCCTTCAATACTCGTCACTCTATACTCGTTATCCGTTACTCAATACTCGTCACTGTATACTCGTTATTCGTTACTCGTTATTCGTCATTCTTCTGGGGGTTTTCCCCTATTAAATGAAGTTTTCTACCTAATAATTTCATGTGGCTCGTATGTAATTTTACGCCACTGAATGATCAGGCCTTCTGTATAAAGAATACTAAAGAGTAAGACAAGCTCACCCCTTGAATATCTATAGTTTGTAAGGATTGATGATTGAGTTTTAGATCATATTTACATAACACCCCATTTTACCCCTGAGCCTGTTCCTTTTATAAAGAAGCAGGCTCTTTTCATTCGAAGGGTTTACGTCGATTCTGACCATTCATTATTCGATATTCCTTGATCAAAGAGTTTTATCTTGCATCATCACTCAATCAAGATGCACACATGGCTGAATCACGCCCCTGGTTAAAGCACTATCCGAAAGGTCTTCCTGCCAATATTGATGTCGACCAGTATCCAAATTTGAATAGCTTCCTGAGCGAAGCCATGGAAAAGTTTGCTGACAAAACGGCATTCTACTGTATGGGGAAATCGATGACCTATGGTGAAATGGATAAGGCCTCAAGACAGATGGCCGGATATCTTCAATCCCGCGGGCTGAAGCCCGGTGATCGGGTAGCCATCATGATGCCCAACCTTCTACAGTATCCGATTGCACTTTTTGGTTGCATCAGGGCAGGTCTTGTCATCGTCAATACAAATCCTCTTTATACACCACGCGAGTTGCTGTACCAACTTAAAGACAGTGGGGTACAGGGTATCATCATCGTTGAGAATTTTGCTTCTCACCTGCAGGAAATTATCGGAGAAACACAAATCGAAACTGAAATTCTCACCAGCATTGGTGAATTACTGGGAACTATCAAAGGAAGTATTGTCAATTTCGTCGTGCGAAAAGTAAAAAGGATGGTTCCGAAATTTTCGATACCCAATACAGTAACATTTAAAGATGCTATTGCGCATGGCAAAAACTTTACCATCAAAGAATTCGAGGATGGTCCGGATAAAGTCATCGCACATCAATATACAGGGGGTACTACGGGTGTTGCCAAAGGGGCGATGTTGACCAACCGGAACATCATGGCGAATATGCTCCAGATCAAAGGATGTCTGGATACGAGGCTCAGAGAAGGTGAAGAAATCACTTTATGTCCGTTGCCCATGTATCACATTTTTGCATTCATCGTCAATTGTCTCGCGATGATGGCATATGGATCAATGAATGTACTGGTCACCAATGCACGTGATATCAAATCAGTCATCAAAGAATTTAAGAATCATAAAATAACGGTGATGACCGGCGTCAATTCACTGTATAATGCATTGTTGAATGATAAGGATTTTGCAAAGTCTGATTTTAGCCAGTTCAAATTTGGTGTGGGAGGAGCGATGGCCATTCAAAAATCTGTTAATGATCGATGGAAAGCAGTCACCGGCAGTGATCTTATCGAAGGGTATGGCATGACAGAAGCTTCTCCTGTTGTGTCTGTCAATCCCATTGATGGTACAGCACGTATCGGTACGATTGGCTTGCCAGTGCCTTCAACCGATGTACGTATAGTCGATGATAATGGAGTGGTTCAGCCAGTCGGACAACGAGGAGAAATACAAGTGAAAGGCCCACAGGTGATGAAAGGATATTACAATAAACCTGTTGAGACTGCGAATACGATTCGCGACGGATGGTTATGTACAGGTGATATAGGTATCATGGATGAAGATGGCTTCTTCAGGATTGTCGACCGGAAAAAGGATATGATCATTGTATCCGGTTTCAAAGTATTCCCAAATGAAATTGAAGAAGTGGTCAGCGCGCATCCTAAAGTAAAAGAATGCGCTGCTGTCGGTATTCCAAATGAAAAGAGCGGTGAGGTATTGAAATTATTTATTGTAAAAAAAGAAAAGAGCCTTTCGAAAAATGAATTGCTCGATTACTGCAAAGAAAATCTGACCGGATATAAAATGCCGAAAGAGATTGAATTCAGGGATTCACTACCGAAATCGAATGTCGGAAAGATCTTACGCAGAGAATTGCGCGAACCAGGTAATCAGTAACCGGTAATCAGTGACCGGTAATCAGTAACTCGTAATCAATAACTGGTAATCAGTGTCCGAAAATCAGTGACTAATAATCATATTTGATGCAAACGAAGTTTGCATCAAATATATCAAACGTTAAGCTTAGGCTGTGCCTAAGCTTTCGTGTCAGCAAATTTCTGATTTGCAAAAAAAAACTGAATACTGATTACCGAATACCGCTTACTTATTTTTCCTTCCTCGCATCAACCCAATGTTTCATCCACTCATATGTGAGAGACTTTGGTCGTTCGAGGGGTAATCCAAGGATACGGCTCCAGCATGTTGAGGCAAGAACACCAAGTGCGCGTGAGACGGCAAACAGGACTGTGTAATAGTTGTATTCTTTTAGTCCATAATGCACAAGGATCGCACCGGAGTGTGCATCAACATTTGGCCATGGATTAGAGACTTTGCCTAATGAGCCCAGGATTGCAGGAGCAACATCAAATACTTTCCAAACAATATTTACGATATCATCATCGGGCATATGCGCATTCGCGAATGCTTGTTGAGCAAGGAATCTTGGATCAGGTTTACGTAAGACAGCATGTCCATATCCGGGAATAACTTTTCCCTGAGAGATAGTTTCGTTGATGTATTGGCCTATTTGTTCGGCGGTGGGTTTTGAAGTGCCCAGGTGATCGACCATTTCGAAGATCCACTTGATCACTTCCTGATTAGCCAGGCCATGGAGTGGACCAGCCAAAGCATTAACGCCTGAGACAAAAGAATAGTATACATCACTCAATGTCGAACTGGCGAGATGAACAGCATGTGCGCTTGCATTTCCGCCTTCATGATCGGCATGAAGAGTCATGTATAGGCGCATCAGGCTTTGAAAATCCGGATCATCCGTCACACCCAGCATATGAGCATAACCTGATGCCCAGTCAAGATTATCATCAGGGGCTATCTGCTCATTGTTGCGAAACGACCGTCGATAGATATAAGCCGCCACATGAGGGAGACAGGCTATAAGGTTCATGGAGTCTTCATAGGTGGCATCCCAGTAGTCACGTTTATTCATGCCCTCCGAATAGCGTCGGGCGAATTCGCTTTTTTGCTGCAAGGATAGCACGGCGATACCGAATTGGGTCATCGGATGAGTGTCGGGATCAAGACTATCAAGAACCTTCCAGGTTTGGTCAGGGATCACACGTCTTCGCTCCCATTCGTCGCTGAGCCAGTCAACCTCCTCCTGTGTAGGGATTTCGTCTGTAAGCATCAGCCAGAAAAGGCCTTCTGGCAGGGGTTCACCTCCGCGAGAGGGTAGTTTTACTTTGAGTTCCGGGATAGAGTATCCTCTGAAACGTATGCCTTCATTGGCATCGAGGAGGGAGGTTTCCCAGAGCATGCTTTTGATGCCTCTCATCCCACCGAAGACCTGGCCGATGGTGACCTGGTCGATGATGGTATCATCATGTTCTTTCATGAATGGCTTCATCTCAGCGATAGATGCCATTGCTTTCTCGTAAAATTTTGATTTCAGTCTGTCCATGTACTAGCAAAATCTGTAAATATCGTCGAAAGGCTAAGATAACGAGATTTAGAAATATCATAGACCCACATTGAAGTAACGAGTAACGAGCAACGAGTGGCAAGTAACGAATAACGAATAATGAGTAACGAGTGAGAAGTAATGAGTAACGAGTAACGGACAACGAATAACGAGTAACGGACAACGAATAACGAGTGGCAAGTAACGAGTAACGGATAACGAATAACGAGTGAGAAGTAATGAGTAACGAGTAACGAGTAACGAGGAGTAATGAAGGACGTTGACTACTTCGATTTATATTTTAAGGGAGATTCCTGGTTCTTTCTGGCGGTTTTTAGGGAGGCTACGATGATGCTAAGTAACTCATTCCCTTCTTAAATGAGATTTGAGCTTAATGGAATCCATTTTTTATCCACTCCATTGAGATATTGTAACCAATAAAGAGATTCATCAAGTTCTTCCTCTACCATTTTTAATTTGTTGATGAAATCCGACGGTGACTTTCCTCTTGAGGCAGCCCTATAATTCGCCCCACCAGATGATGAGCATCGCGTTATTTGATTCTTAATGTTGAAGTAAACATCTTCCTTAGGAAATTCCTTCGTCAGTTCATGGACGGCCAGCGCATAGTCCAAAAACCTCTTTTTTAGATTAGAGTAATCCATAGTTTTCAACATCAGTGAATAATAAAATTAAGGTGAAAAAGATCAACAATGCAAATAATTTTTGCTTATATCAGCAATGAGACGCGATAAATCGACGTCTCTACAACCGATCTCCTTTGTCCGTTACTCGTTACTCGTTACTTGCCACTCGTTATTCGTTACTTGCCACTCGTTACTCGTTATTCGTTACTTGCCACTCGTTATTCGCTACTCGTTACTCGTTACTTGCCACTCGTTACTCGTTACTCGTTATTCGTTACTTATCTTTACTCTATGATTGCAATTGATGATGTTTTGTTAAGCGATGAAATCGTAACCACCAAATTTGTTTGTAACCTCGATGCTTGTCACGGTGCTTGCTGCTGGGAAGGTGATGGAGGGGCGCCGTTGTTAGAGAAGGAATTGGATAGTATTGCATCGGTATGGGATAGAGTTTCTCCAATGTTGAGTGAGGAGAGTAGAAAAACTGTGGAAAAGAATGGCTTTAGTGCATACTATAATGAGGGTGAATTATTAGGTACACCGCTGGTGAAAAATGGTGCATGTGCGTACCTGATCTGGGATGGTAAAGGAATTGGAAAATGCGCATTTGAAAAGGTATTTGAAGAAGGGCTTACGGATTGGCCTAAACCAATCTCCTGTCATCTGTATCCGATTCGTGTTAAATATCTAAAGAATGGAACTGAGGCCTGGAATTACAGCCGGTGGAACATATGTGCACCTGCGTGTAAGAATGGGAAGAAACTGAATGTACCCTTGTTCAAATTTCTCAAACATGCTATCGTAAGGGCGAAGGGGAGGAAGTTTTATAAGATGCTGGAAGCATGTGCGCAGGGGTTTGAGTGAAAAATAAAAAAGTAATGCGTATTGCGACAAAAAAGAGGAGATTAAATTTGCGTTAATCTGCGGAATTAGCGGCAAGAAGTTGAAAAGATGAAAAGAAACAAACGAAATTAATTTGCGCAATTTATTTTTGAAATAATTTAGCGTACATCTGCGTCGAAAAAATATTATTGCGTCGCGAGTCCGGCATCCCTTTATCCGGCATCCTTTTATTCTCCATCCTTTTATCCGGCATCCTTTTTTTATCTTTAATATTCAATGGAAGCCTACGCCCTCGCAC
>JBDUAU010000027.1:0-5962 GCA_040004485.1 Saprospiraceae bacterium | reverse complement strand
TAATCTGCAGGATTCGGATCATCAACACCCGCGTTGATAAAAATGCATGCACGCTTGTGATCCATACCGACCTGGCTTGAAAAATCACCTGTGATGGTTTCCCATTCACCAGGCAGTGTGCTTGCAGTCCAGACTTCATAACCAGGAGCAGTACCGCCTTCCAGTTTCAATAAAATAGGAACGGCTTCAGCTCCAAGTATTTGGAATGAAAGCTGATTGTAAGATGATAAATCAATACCATCAGGAAAATCAACGCAGAGTGCAGTCCATGGATCACTTGGAGGATCCATATAAAGGCCAACAAATGTTGAGCTATTTGCAGCAGAGACCAAAGGATTACCCACAACAGACAAATGGTCTGCACCTGCGAGATATCCATTGTGACGCTGACATTCAAAGTCATCAATAATATTTGGTATTGCAACAGTTCCTTCGCATGGATCAATAGTCCTTTGACTTTGTGTCAGGTTGTCAAAATAAAATACAGCACCAGGTTCTGCAGTTCCCGGATTGAAGATCATCCGAATCGATACCCAATCGGTGATGCCCTGATAATCTGTAAAATCAAAAGATATATTTTGCCAAACTCCACCCGCATCTATATTTCGTTCAACTTCTTTATTACCCTGTGATACACTTTCAAGTTGGAATATCATTGTACCTGGTCCTGGTGCATACACATCAACATTATACTGAGGTCTTGTTGAAATGTCAATAAAACCAGGGGCAACTGCTGCGACAGTACTGAACGCTGAAGTTCCTTTAGTATATTTTCCAACAAACAATGATGGATTGATTCCAAGGGCATCAGGGTTTGCTACCACAGCAAATGATCCATGTAAAAGAGTTTGCTGATCGAGCGGTTCCCATGGAAGGAAGGCAGTACCATCTTCAAAATCTTCGAGTGTTACTGTAGCTTTTTCTACAAATCGGATATCATCAATATAGTATATATCTCCAGGTTGTGGATCCTGTCCACCGTTGAAAAAAAAATCTAATTTAGTGTGACTGGCTAATGCTTCACCGCTGAAATCAATCGTATATTCTACCCATTGATTTGGTTGTGTAACATCCATCCATATTTCTTTTGCAGGGGAAGAACCACCTTCAAGTTTGAAAAGGATGGGAACCGCCCGAGGAGCCCATATTTTTACTTTAAGCTGATTCTTTGTGGTCAGGTTAATTGGATTCTGCCAATCAAGTAAAAGTGTGGCCCATTGTTCATTGATAGGATCCACATACTTACCCACTTTTGCAGAAGTATTGACTGCATCCGGAGCCGGATTGTTTACTACACTTAGGCTATCCCATCCATTGACATACGTTGCATTACGATTGCATTCGAAATCATCGATGATATCAGGATTAAGAGTTACACCTTTACAAGCACCTTGCGGAAGAGCGTAAAGGTTGTCAAAAATATATGTATCCACGCTTGTTTTTACACCGGGATCGAAGAATAAAATCACCTTGGTAAGATTAGTATAATCAGCCGCTGCAGAAAAATCAAAAGTGTAATCCTGCCACTCATCTACTAATCCTATATTTTTTATTTTTTCAATTGATGGACCTCCAGGGCCTTCTAATTTCAGCAACACCTGTGTTGGGGCCGGTGCATGAACCTGGAGGTGAAACTGGTTAAGGATACTCATATCAAAAGGTGTCCCCACGTCTGCCAGTAGCAAGCTATACTCAAATGTATCTTTCACATAAAGGCCAACATTGTCAGAACCATTTACGGAATTTGAATCAAGGTTTGGGAGTGGTCCTTCGAAATAACCATTGATGGCATTCCATGGCAGATTAGCTCCATTCTCAAATGTTTCATAATCTTCTCTGGCCACGGATGCAACGATATCATCAAAATAATATGTCTCCGTACTGGTGTCAACACCAGGACTAAATGCAATCAGTATTTTGTCCATCATCGTGAAACCAGCTCCACCTGTAGCATCAAATGAATATTCTACCCATTGATTAGCGACGGTGATGTTTCTGATAGATTCAACATTGTTACCTCCACCTTCAAATTTGAATAGAACCTGTGTAGGAGCTATTGGCGACCAAACTTTCATTTTGATCAGATTGAAATGAGAGAGATCCGCAGGACTTCCCAAAGTACCTAATGCAAAACTGTATGCAAAACCTGTCACATTTGTATAAGAACCTACAAATGCACTTCCATTGACTGCGTCAGGAGCGGGGTTAGCCACGACTCCGTCATAAGTTCCGTTTAGCCCTGTCCAGGCTATATCAGCAGTGCCGCCTTCAAAGTCTTCATAGACTATCTGGGCCTGCAGCAATTGAAATGTGAAGAGGGAGAAAAAAAGTAGAAATACATGTTTCATATCTGAATTGAGTTTTATGAATGTTAAAAATGAATAAGGTTTAAAAATAGGAAAACACATTGAAAGCAACGTGTAAACAGCAAATTAAAATCAGTTGTGATTCCAGATCGATATATAACAAAAATTTATACTGTATTTTACAAAATTCAGATAATGAGTGGTATACAGATTAAAACTATATCATACATAAAAATGGAGGTGATATTATTCTTTACGGAAGAGAAATATTTCGGAAAAGGCAGTCTATTTAATTTATCCAGACTGGTTTGGTACCACTGAAATGGAAGTTGTCCGTAATAGCTACCCATGCCCATCCGGAGAAGTTTGCATCTATTGTGAGTGCAAAAATATCATCGCCTATTGAGGATTTAGATTGATAGAAAGGAATATTTCTACCGAGGTTATCGACAATTGTAATCGTCAGGTTCTCATAAGATTTTTCATCCAGCCTGATTGTAAGACGACCATCACCTGATGTTGGATAAACAGACCAATTGATTTTTTTTATTTGTGGATCATTTGTAGATACAATATCATCGACAAATCCAATCGTCGTCAATGCGGGTGAGATTTCCGGATTGGACATAAAGTTAGACCATAAAATCCCTGAGCGATAGTTTTCAATCATATTGATGATCGGCCCTTCGTCAATGGCAATGTAAGAATCTGCAAACCAATTTTCATCGAGGTTAAATGCATCATAGAATCCATAGGGACCCCAGAGATGTTCACCATATTGTTGATATAAATGACGCATCACTTTCTTGCTTTCTTCCGGTGTATAAGGCATGGAAGGAAGAGCGGCTGCCGGTGTAATGGTTCCATTATCAGTTGTTCCACCAGGTGCATGAGCCAGGTATCCGAAAGGATCGTCACTTGCCGTGAGACCCCAGCATTGATCATTATAACCTGCATGATGCAAGGGATTAGCAATGCAGTATGCACGATTAATTAAAGTGTGATTTGTATTTTGAATAAAATAATTAGCATACTGATCTTTAATATTTCTTGGATCAAATCCCTGGTAAGAATAGTGCGCAAAAAAAAGTGGTCCGCCTAACGGAGGCCCGACAAGAAGTTTAATACCAAACCATTTCAATCCGCTTACATATCCTGCTCCGGCCCAGCCACTTTGCCAGTATGAAGGCGCAACAGGATGAGTAGGTGAAGCAATAGCCAGAAGATATACGATCAATGCTTCATTGTATCCCCTGATCGGAAAATTCATTTTCCACGCATATTGAGGAGACCAATGCCAATATAAAACACCAGAGTTATCGCGTGAATAAAAATCCCACTCAACATCTTCCCACAAGGATGTGATGACTTCACGAAGTACATTTTCTTTTTCATTGTCTTCATTAAAATATCCGCGTGCGGTAAGCAGCCCTTCCATAAGAAAAGCTGTCTCGACCAAATCACCACCATTGTCAAATGTGCTAAAAGGATATACTGCCCCTGTCCGTCCATTCATCCAATGCGGAAATACGCCATGAAATCTGTCAGCAAATTGAAGAAAGCTCACAAGCTGCAACAATCTGTCAACTCCCTGTTGACGAGTGATGAATCCGCGGTGAACTCCTGCTACAATACTCATCACACCGAAACCTGTGCCGCCTGTAGTGACGATATCATCACTGCCCAATCGTTCTCTGGCCATACCACTGATGGGATGCGCATATTCCCAAAAATATCTGAAGGTATATTCCTGCACCATATCAAGGAACTGATCATCTGAAAAAGGGGAAATGGTCGTCACGATAGTATCGGAGATGGATAGAACATGTCCGATCACTGATAGTGCATCTATATAATATTGATAATCATGATCCAGTTGATCTGCTCTTCCGGTCCAGTCAATCCAGCGTAAGTTTCTGGTCGTAGCTAATAATGAGAACTCAGATTCTGTAGCAGATTTTCTCCATATTTCATATCTGTCTGCGGTCGGGTAGGTATGCCAGTTAATTTCGGCATGCATATCATATCCGGATCCGGAAAGATCTAGTGTCTGTGCTTCAATTCTGAGAGAAATGAAGAGAAAAAACAAAAATAAAAAGTTGAATTTACCTAAGGCCATGTTGCACTTCATTCAGAAAAGAATCAAAGCCTCAGCATGAAGTAATCTCGAAGCCGGGGATACGCAAATGCGTAGAAATGATTGTCGGGTATCGGCAATTAGATATCAGTAATGTGATATGCCGATTATGGTTTTCTGATCTGATTTTTGATAGCTTGTATCAGGTTGGTCGAGTTGAGTGGCCGGTAGATGTGTTTCTTAATATTGTCCCGGATCACTTGTTCATGCTGATAAGCTTGTTGGTAGCTTGGATCGGAATTGACTTTCTGGAGAAATTCGTCCCTGGATTGCGCATCAAGTGCCTGGTCGAAATACATCCCTACTTGTTTCCTTAATTCATTGTTGGCGTTGAAGTCTTCCATCGATAAAGGTTTTAATTAAGTTCAATTCGGATCATGGGATGTAAAAAAATACGATGTCAATGTTCTGATTATTCTTCTTCTGTATTGTCTTTTTGAGACGGGTCAGTTCCGGGTTTAAGCGTTCTGTTCTTTCCTCTGTGGTCTGTAAAACCCATTTTCTGGGCGTACGTTGTCAATTTTTCTTTCAGTAGGTTTCTAGCCCTGAATAGTCTTGATCGCACCGTCCCTATGGGAACATCAATGATACTTGCGATTTCTTCATACGTGAAGCCTTCGATGTCACAGAGTAAAATCACTGTCCTGAAATCTAACGGCAGACTATTGATAGCTGATGTCACTTCATCTCCCATCATGTGAAGGAAGATTTCCTCTCTCAGATCGCTGTATCCTGATATCCTGTCGTCATCGGTATCGTGATATGCAGTAATCTCTTCATAATCAACTTTGGTGGGTTGTTTGACCCGTTTCCTATATTCGTTTATATAGGCGTTCTTGAGGATTTTAAACAGCCATGCTTTGGCATTAGTTCCTTCATCGTACTTATCAATGAATCTATATGCTTTAAGATAAGTCTCTTGTACGAGATCATCAGCATCTTCCTGGTTGTAGGTCAGGTGATAGGCAAAGGTTTGAAGAGCCCCGACGTGTGGCAAAAGTTCCTTTTCAAATATGGTGTCGTATTTAGACTTGACGGTTTTCTTCGGCATTTGTTAAAATCCGGGCTTTGATAAAACAGGGTGTGAATGTATATAAAAAAGCCTAAAGGCTAAAAATTGAGGAAGCCGCAATGTACTTCAAAATTGATCCGTTTAGATCCTGAAACCCTCCTCTTAAAAGCATTGTGGCACTGCTAGTAGTGCCACAAGGTCTTAACTTCCTGATAGTCTGCATAGTTAGCCCGGGTTTTGGGACGCAGATTTTGACACTTTTTTTATCTGGTTGGCACGAATCCTTAGCTTTGCGGAAATGGGTAGAAAAAGTAAGTTAAAGAGGTTTGCAGAAGTAGCGACATTCTCAAATGTGTATGAAATAGACCCTGCGCACGAATCCTTTATTTCAAATGCTGAAGGGATCAGCAAGGACTTGCGGGGCAAGTGGGCAGCCGGTCATTTTCAAAACGATCATCCTGTCATCCTTGAACTTGCCTGTGGAAAAGGAGATTACACTGTGGCTCT
>JBDUAU010000109.1:0-5967 GCA_040004485.1 Saprospiraceae bacterium | reverse complement strand
AACGTATTCTTCACATCCCTTATAAAAACCACAATCAAATGGAAAAGACAGTATTGATCAGTCTTTGCTCACTATTTTTCCTTGGCTTCACACTCAACAGCCATACAATACAGGATCAGAAAAAGGAAAACACATCGACCCCCACAGAAATTATTAATGTTGAAACCATATTGACGGATTCAATTCCTTCTAAAGGAACATACATGATCCACAAAAAAACCGACAGCCAGGATATCAGTATTCAGGTCGAAGACGGTGATATCAAAGAGCTGCATGTGGATGGTAAGGAAATAAAACCTGGTGATTTCAGTCAGTATGGAGAAGTGATCGATGAATTGTTTGGTTCGATAGAAGCACCTCCGTCAGCTGAAGGATTTAATTTCATGATGCCTGCAATGCCTCCAATGCCATCAATGGCCCCAAAGCCTGCAATGGCCCCAATGCCAACAATGCCCCCAATGCCTGCAATGCCTCCAATGCCAGAAATGCCATCAATGCCTCCAATGCCTGCCATGGGAATGATGAATGCGATGGAATTAGAACAATTATTCAAGGATGGTGCGAAAGACGGCAACAAGATGAAAATCTTTCAACACGGAATGAATGGTCAAGAATTCAAGTTTTTCGGTGGTGATACCATCATCATGGATGGAAAGAATAAAATCATCATCATCACAGATAAGGATACCTCTGTCATAACTGCTGACGAAATCAACTGGTCATCAGGCAATGCCCCTGAGATGAATTTTGAATATAACCTTCTTCAAAATAGTGATGAATGGAAAGCAAACCAGGAGAATTGGAAGCAGATGCAGAATGAGTGGAAGAAGAATTGGGAAGAAAAGGCACAGCAGTGGAAGGAAGGCTCAAAAGAGCAGCAGGAAAAAATGGAAGATGAACAGAGTCACATGCGCGCAGAAGGAGATCGCTTGCGTGAAGAAGGTGACCAACTCCGACAAGAAGGAGATCGTGTGAGAGGAGAGGGGGACCGTATCAGAGAAGATTCAAGAGGTGAAATGAATAGTGAAAACTATGCAAGAGCACTCCAGGATGAACTTCTCGCTAATGGATATGGTGAGGCAAGAGGCTATAGTCCAATGGCTAGAGGAATGAACATGACTGATGCTTTGATTGGTGAAGGTTTAGTTCAACCAGGTGAAGAAGCTGATATTCTCCTGACACCTGACAAGCTAAAGATCAACGGCAAAAAAATGCCGGAAAACATCCACCAAAAATACCTAAAGATGTATGAAGAACAACAAGGAGTACAACTCTCCGGTAATTCACGTGTTGAATTTAAAACAAAAAGCCGCAGAAGTATGTAATTCGTCTCACAGATGCATCCTTCCATCGAATAAGGATCTAAAAGAATGGAAACCAATAGGATAGTACCCTATCTTTAAATAATATAGAAACCATTAAACCTAATCAATCACTTTCATTATGAAACAGGCAAGTTTACTCATTACATTTTGCGCACTACTTTGTTTGTCGGCATCTGCCCAGACAACTACCATTGAAAAGAATGAAAAGCGAATCACGATCACTACGACTAAAGTTGATGAAAATGGAAAGGCTGTCACCGAAACATGGATTGCAGAAGGAGAACAGCCGGAACAAATCCTGGAGAAAATGGCAGTGAATCCCGATGTCCTGCAAAAGATGAATAGTGACGATCAGACTAAAAAGCAAAATGAAGAACGTCTTTTTCTATTCAGAAGCGCTGGCGACAATGTAGCTGTTGAAGGTAAGCTGAGTGACAGTGACATTACGAATGACAAAGAGAACATAGACAAAGTTGACAAAGTAATCATTATTTCAAATGATAAAAACAACGACAGTCCAAAGATGTATTATCATGGAGGTCCTGTTCATGCAGATGTATGGGTAAAGGGCACAAATGATAATCTCAAAAGCAATTGCGCAGCTTTAGGTGTATATGTTGACTACCATGGTGAAAATGGAACCAGGATCAAGTCATTGATTGAAAATAGTGGTGCAAAGGAGGCAGGATTACAGGAAGACGATGTGATCAATAAAATTGAAAAGTATGAAATCACTGATTTTCCTTCTCTTCATGATGCCCTTTCTCATTATGTCGCAGGTGATGTCGTATCCGTTCGTTTTGTGCGAGGGGACCAAAACTTAAAAGCTAAAGTCGAACTTAAAGACTGGGCTCAACTTCCCGGCCACGAATGGCGCGCACGCACGGATTGCGGCGATCCGGTGAAGGATGAAGATGTTAAACAGGGTCCGGTTGAAGATCCGACTGGCACTCAGAATGTTCAGCAATTGGATCTTCAGGATGCACGTGTGTTCCCTAACCCAACAGAAGGTGCTTTTGCATTATCCTTCCAGTCAAAACCCGGTCCACTTACAATATCCATCACTGATGTAAATGGTAAAGTGGTATATCACGAAAACAATGTCAATGCCACAGGATCATACAATCATGATATCGATCTCAAAGGCGTTCCACAAGGCAATTATATCCTATCTGTCAATCAGGGCGGCAAAATCTATACGCAGCAGATTTCAAAACAATAAAAGCGAGCTTTCATACTTAATATTTCATATATCTGGAACCGGCAGTGAGGAGCTGCCGGTTTTTTTGTACCCCGATTATACTGGAAGCCTTAAATTTCAAGCCTTGTTTGTTATGTGCAAGCTATAGTGACAATGCAAACCTGAACCATTGCGAGACTAAATTGATTTCTTTTAAAACCGTAATAAATAAAATGAAAAAAGTACTTCTTCTTACTGCCATTGTTATTTACCTGATCACTTCTTGTTCAAATTCAAAACAACCGTACGACGCTGACAAGTCGACCAGTGAAGTTGTAATTGGCAATGATACATGTACAACAATTGATAAATATTTGACACAACTTGCTGCTGAAAAAAACTTTTCGGGTGCATTACTTATTATTAAAGGAGGCAAAAAGATTTTTAGTAAAGGTTATGGTTGGGCTAACAAGGAAAATAAAATTCCGTTTACTCCATCTACTTTGGCTTCAATGGGTAGTATTACAAAAGCATTTACTGCCGCTGCGATTATGAAATTGACAGAGCAAGGCAAACTTTCAGTGAACGATCCATTGGAAAAATTCTTTCCGAATATTCCTGCTGACAAAGCCAATATTACGATTCACCAACTGCTGACACACTCATCGGGATTTCATGAGTTTTTAAAAGAAGATGGTGGCGACTATGAAAAAATTGAAACAGATGCTTTTTTGAAAAGAGCTTTTTCTGAACCTTTATCATTTAAGCCGGGAGAAAAAGCTGTTTATACAAATGTGGGAATGAGCATACTTGGTATAATTATAGAACAGGTTTCAGGAATGAGCTATGAAATGTACTTAAAACAAGATTTATTTGAACCAAATAATATTCATGACATTGGTTACCATACATCCGATCCTCAAAATGACAGTATAGCTCACGGTTATCAAAATGGAAAAGATTGGGGAACAATTCCTCAACATATTACAGCAGTTGGAAACCAAACCTATTGGAATCTAAAGGCAAATGGAGGTTTGGAGGCATCTTTGAACGACATTTTTATTTGGGCAAATAGTATTACCTATCATACCACACTGAACGACACGACAATTCAAAAAATGTTCACTCCTCAAATCCTGGAGGATGGATATGAGGGACAGTCTTCATTTGGGTATGGTTGCAATATTTCTAAAAGCAGGCGAGGTACGAAAATGATTGACAACGGCGGTAGCAATGGAATTTATTTTGCCCGACTTATTCGTTTGCCTGAAGAAGAAACAGTTTTTTATATGATCACAAATGAGAGCTCGATGAATACCAACATGGTTTTGCCAAATGTGACGCAACTTTATTTTAAAGGCGTTATTGAGCAAGATGCGGTGACAGCAAAACCAAAATTTGAAACCGCGGCCGCAGAAAAAATATTCAACATTCTGGTACAAACAAAACCAACCGATTTGTCAAAAGAACTGGAAAAACAAAATATAGAAGTTAATGACGATATGGTGTTATTGGAAGTGGGCCGAAGATTGGTAGAAGAAAAAAAAGTGGACGAAGCATTATCCCTATATCAATTTTACACAAAATCATTTCCAAACATTATTGTTGCATGGAACGACTTGGGAGATGTTTACCAAATGAAAGACAACAAAGAGGAGGCAATTAAATGTTACAAACAAGCACTTAAATTGAGACCCGACAACCCGAGGGCAAAAGAGAATCTTGACAAACTAAAATAAGAAAAAAGACATCGCTTTTAACCATCGATGGGCATAATCAAACAGGAATAGCTTCAGCCTCTTTTTAAAACCTGAGTTTATCCCGGAGGCGATGAGATCACCAGGGAAAGGACTAAATGGTATAGTTTGTACTTGTAGGAACAAACGTGAAGTTGATTGTCTAATTTTATTAAAAATTACACCTAAATTTATTTCGAGTCACAGACGTGGTCTCGTTTCCTTTAAATCATCATCATCATGCCTCGTGGACTTGCTACAATCGGACTCCTGATCCTTTCTAATATTTTTATGACCCTTGCCTGGTACGGCCATCTCAAATTCGGCGAGATGAAAGGATTTCAAAAACTTGGGCTTCTGACTATCATTTTGATTAGCTGGGGCATCGCGTTGTTCGAATATTGTGCACAAGTCCCTGCCAACAGAATCGGATATCAACAATATGGCGGCCCTTATTCTTTAGTACAATTGAAAGTAATACAGGAAGTCATTACCCTCTGTGTATTTACACTATTTACAATTCTTGTTTTCAAAAACGAATCCTTCAGGATCAACCATCTCATTGGATTTGTCTTCCTGGTTATCGCAGTCTATTTTATTTTTAAGAAATAATGAATGGCACCATAAATGGAAACAGTGTTTAGAGGGTTTAGAAAATGTCATCTTCGATGACATTTAGTTTAGAAAGTTTAGTTTTTCTAAACTTTCTAAACTATTGACACGGAACGTGTCGAAAGCTAAACTTTCTAAACGTAGTTTCAGGTGACTATCAACATATGCACCGATTACTGATCACTGATATCACACAGCAGGTTCCTGCTGACTCAGACAATGAAAACTTCCAAGCCCCCAGATCACATCAACTGAATCAATTCCTAACACCGTGCGATCAGGATAACAACTTTGAATAATGGTTAACGCTTCATCATCACGATCACTTCGAAATGTTGGTACAATAACATGCAGATTTGAAATATAAAAATTAGCATACGATGCAGGCAAGCGCTGACCATTATAATAAATCGGATCGGGCATCGGCAATTCAGTAATCGTCAGCTGACGGTCATTCAGCAATCGCATGGTTTGCAACTGCTTCAGGTTATGTTTTAAAGGGGTATAATTTTCATCTGCTTTATTGTGTTCGATCACCGTGATGACAGAATCCTCATTGTAAAATCTCACCGTATCATCGATATGACCATCTGTATCATCGCCGATGATCCCTTCATCAACCCACAGGATCTGTTCGACTCCATAATAATCCATCAGGTATTGTTCAATCTCTCTTTTTGTCAGTTGGGGATTACGATTTGGGTTGAGCAGGCATGAAGTAGAAGTGATCAAAGTACCCGCTCCATTGAAATCAACACTTCCGCCTTCCATGATGATCCCAGGATGATAGACCGGGATGTCATATGCTTTACCGATGAGTGTGGGGATCACATCATCAAGATCAAAAGGTGGATACTTTCCTCCCCATGCATTATGTCCCCAGTCAACGATCACTTTTGATTGTCTGCTGTCAGGATTGATTAAGAATGCCGGTCCATGATCGCGGCACCATGCATCATTAGTAGGATGATGAAAGAATTTTATTCTTTCCAATGAGACATCATGATGTATCAGGATTTTTAATGCTTCATTTTCCATTGCAGCATCTGCCACATTGATATGCACATACTCACCGGCCACAAGTGTCTTGATAAATTGTGAATAGGGCCGGAAC
>JBDUAU010000521.1:0-5980 GCA_040004485.1 Saprospiraceae bacterium | reverse complement strand
GAAGGCCATACGATCACGGCCATGACACACATACCTGTTCAGGTTCCATTGGATAGTCTTCATTTTGAAGCACCACCGGGCAAGCCAAATGATACACTGGCTCAATTGAGATGCAGGATATCAGATCCACCTGGGGTGCGTAATTTCTACAGGTATTTTGGTTCCACAAATGGTGGGTCATTGAAAACCGCCTTTTCGAGTGTAACAGAAGATTTATTTTTTGATGGTAAAAACTTTGAGTTTCAGCTTTTCAATCCTGCAACTGCAAATAGTGATGTTGAACCAAATGAATTTGGTCTGTATATTGTAGGCGATACGATGACAATTAAATGGTGTACAATGGATGAAGCTCATTTCGATTTTTGGAATACATTGGAGTTTAGTAATTCTAATCAGGGTCCATTTTCAAGTTATACACGCCTACAATCCAATATTCAAGGAGGACTTGGTATTTGGGGTGGATATAGTGTATCCTATTACACAAAGAAAGTAGTCTATTGAGTTTACATGGCCAACCAACTTTTAGAAGAATTATTATCGGGTGTTGAGATACAACGTCATCACAAAGTGGCTGTTCTCTTTGGAGCCTCCGGTTTGATTGGCAATTGTTGTCTGAGGCGACTTTTAGTACATCAGGCTTATGAGAAAGTTATATCTATTGGCCGAAGTCCTCTTAAAGCAAGTCATCCGAAGTTGATTCATTATGAAGTGGATTTGTCACAACCTGACAATTATCGCCATCTGATGAGAGGAGATGATCTTTTTATCTGTCTTGGTACGACGATGAAAAAGGCAGGGACGCGAGAAGCATTTTATGAGGTTGATCATAACCTTATTTTTAATATTGCCAAGACAGGCTCACTTCAGGGGATGAATCAATTACTTTTTATTTCAAGCATCGGTGCAGACAATCGTTCATTGATTTATTATCTCAAAGTCAAAGGAGAGCTTGAGGCTAATGTAAGACGCTTACCCTATTGGGGCATTCACATCATGCGGCCATCCGTATTATTGGGCAATCGGGAAGATCAGCGTCCTGCAGAACAAATCGCCGGCCGACTGGCGAAAGGTTTGCAGCGATTTTCAGGTTCAATCCTGGGTGATATTGCGCCTATTGATGCGGATGATGTAGCAAAAGCCATGGTACAATCAGCCCAAAGCCTCAAACAGGGCACACACATTTATCATGGAAGTGAGATCGTGAAACTGGCAAGGATGTATAATCAGTAGTCAGGTATAGGATTTATGCGACTTTCATTTCTTTTTCCTTTTTGATATTCGCTTTTGTTGGCAGCGATATGATAAACGTGGCCCCCTGATCCAAAGCACTTCGTGCAGAAATAAATCCTTCGTGTTGTTCCACTATTTTTTTACAAAATGCCAGGCCGATTCCGGTCCCTTCATATTCATCCTGGTGATGGAGTCGTTTGAACATTTCAAATATTTGTTCTGCATATTTCTGATCAAAACCGATCCCATTGTCTTCCACAAATATTCTGCAATAGGGATCCATGCTTAAATTACTATTGTTATTGGTATGTACGATATCACTATATATTTTTATTGCCGGTGGGACATCCGTTTTTGAATATTTTAGTGCATTGTGAATGAGATTGTAGAACAAGGGACGAATCAGTGAGGGATTGACAAAGAGAGTAGGAAGCGGACTGACAGATATCGTAGCATTTTTATCCATGACTACAGTTTCCATATCTGAAATCACCTCGTTGATAAGAAGGTTCAGATCACTTATTTCAAACGCACTTTTTTCAACGGAGATCTTTGCAAATGTCATTATATCTCTGATAAGGTTCTGGAGACGTTCGGTCGCAATTTTAATACGGCTTAAATATCGTTTTGCTTCGTCATCGAGCTGGTTACCATATTTTGTGTTCAGTCTTTCACTGAACGTAAGGATTTTTCTTAGGGGTTCCTGAAGGTCATGAGAAGCCATGAATGCAAACCGATCAAGATCCTTATTGGCTGCTTCTAATTTGTCAATGTTTTTAAGTAGCTCAAGATTGAGGGCTTTTATTTTTTCTTC
The DNA here is from genome assembly GCA_040004485.1 of Saprospiraceae bacterium. GTDB lineage: Bacteria > Bacteroidota > Bacteroidia > Chitinophagales > Saprospiraceae > Opimibacter. The sequence goes on along the minus strand of JBDUAU010000521.1, from coordinate 3,936 downwards.
AGATATTTTTCGCTCATTGATTTCGATCTCGAGGTTTTTGTTGATGACGATAAGCTTCTGTTCCTGTGTGATCAATTGATGCGTCTTGCGGTACAGATCTATAAAGACTCCTACTTTGGCTTTCAGGTAATCCGGATTGATCGGTTTGAAGATATAATCGACGGCACCTGACCGATATCCTTTGAACATATGCTCATCATTATAATCATGTGCGGTGATAAAAATAATAGGAATGTGCCGCAGCTTTTCCCGTTCGTAAATCAAAGAGGCTGTTTCGAATCCATTAAGATTTGGCATCTGCACATCCATCAGGATCAGTGCAAAATCAAACTGGCTCAATAATATTTTTAGCGCTTCTCTGCCGGATGTAGCTTTGACGATCTGATAGCCATCCGGTTCAAGTATAGTTTGAATCGAAAGTAAATTATCTTCCCTGTCATCTACAATTAAGATTTTAGCCATTCCATTTTTTATTTATAAAACCATATCCGCATGAGCGAAAGTAGCTGATCAATCTTGAGCGGTTTTGTGATGTAATCGGAGGCGCCGGCGTCAATACATTTCTGACGGTCTCCTTTCATAGCTTTTGCTGTGACAGCGATAATCGGTAGCAGGCTGTTCTTATGCTCGCGCCTGATCTTTTGGGTGGTTTCGTATCCATCCATCTCTGGCATCATGATGTCCATCAGGACCATGTCAATTCTCGGATTGTCAATCAGAATATCAATGGCTTCTTTTCCGCTCTCTGCCGTGATCACATTGATATTGTAGCGTTCAAATACGGTCGTGAGTGCAAAAAGATTTCGGATATCATCATCAACGACAAGGATGTTTTTACCTGTCAGGATGTCTTCTTTCGACCGGATATTCTCAATCACTTTCCGTTTTGCCGGAGCCAGTAACTGATGATTGATATGAGTATGAAATACGGTTTCTTCCAATAAATTCTCCAATGTATTGACGCCTTTGAGAAGAATCGAGTTGGACAATCTTTGCAATTGTGTAAGCTCGGATTTATTGAAGTCTTTAGCGGAATAGACGATGACCGGGGTAGTCTTTTTCTTGATATTTCCGATCATATTCAACAGATCAAGGCCATTGATGTCAGGCAATGTATAATCAAGTATGATACAATCAAAATCCATTGTTCTGATTTGCTCCAATGCACCCCGGCCTGTACTTTCGATTGTAAGAATTAAATGTGCGTCATCAAGCATTTTTGCAATTTGTGATGCATCCAGTTCACTGTCTTCCACGATCAATACGTTTTTGTATTCCTTTTTGTGGAAGCTGATCATTTCATGAAAGAGATCGTTCAGGGCCTCATTTTCAAGAGGTTTTAAAAGGAAACTGCTTCCGCCGCGTCTTAATGCAAGAGCCCGATTTTCCTCACCTGAAATAAGATGTATCGGGATATGCCGGTATTTGAGATCATTGCGCAGCAGGTTAAGTATTTTCCATCCGCTTGTATCCGGCAATTTTACATCCAGTGTCATCGCGATAGGAGAGAACTGATTGATGAAATCAAATACCTCAATATAACTCACAGCAACAATAGCTTTCAATCCCATCAGATGTGCTCTTTCGATCAGTATTTTACCGAAACGCAGATCATCTTCTACGACCAATACGACAGGATCATCTGGTAGGATATTATTCCGATCATCACCGGAATCATTGATCATCTCATTGACGAGGCTGAGATTCTGATCCGCCGTTTCAACCGGTAAGCGCATCGAATTTAATAGGCTATTGATCTCCCCGATTTTCTGTTCGTAAGCTTCTGTGTTCTGCATCCGTACATTTGTGATATCAGATGTATTTTCAACAGGCAGGAATAAAGTAAAGGTGCTTCCATTTCCTGGTTCGCTTTCCAATTCAATAGTGCCTCCCAGAAGCTCGGCCAAGCCTCGACTGATCGAAAGCCCCAATCCTGTGCCACCATATTTACGGGATGTTGAACCTTCTGCCTGTTGGAATGCTTCGAAAATAATATTTTGCTTTTCATGGGGAATTCCGATTCCGGTATCCGTGATGGCAAATGCCACAACTTTTGAAGCCGCATCAAGTGTTGAATTATAACCCTGCTTCCAGTTTTTATTAGCCTGGTATATTTTCAACTTCACTTCACCCTTTTCAGTGAACTTGAATGAATTGGAGAGCAAATTCTTCAAAATCTGATTGAGACGCTGGAGATCTGTCTCCATAAATTGAGGCAGGCTTGAATCTGTTTCGATATTGAATCGAAGATGTTTCGCTTCAGAAATTGGTTTAAATGTTGTTTCTACGAAAGAAGCAATTTCAGCGAAACGTACGGGTGAAATATTGGCTGTGATAAATCCGGATTCAACTTTTGATAAATCAAGAATGTCATTGATCAATTGGATCAGGTCATCACCACAGGAGTGAATGGTCTTTGCATACCGGATTTGTTTGTCATTAAGATTTCCTTCTGCGTTTTCGTAGAGTTGCTGAGCGAGGATGAGTAAGCTGTTGAGCGGAGTCCTGAGCTCATGGGACATATTGGCGAGGAATTCAGATTTGTATTTAGAAGTTAGGGTAAGTTGCTCCGCTTTTTCTTCGAGAGACTTACGTGCTTCTTCCACTTCCTTGTTCTTGGCTTCCACTTCATCTTTTTGTTTGACAAGGAGAAGAGCTTTGTCCTGTAGCTCATCATTCGTCCTTCTCAATTCTTCCTGCTGGATCTTGAGCTCACCGGCTAGTGATTGTGATTGTGTCAGCAGTTCTTCTGTTCTTGTATTGGCTTCAATCGTATTCAATACGATCCCGATACTTTCTGTCAGCTGACTCAATAGTTCAAGATGCGTTTCACTGAATTTATCAAGTGAGGCAAGTTCTACCACTGCTTTTACATTATTCTCAAATAGAACAGGAAGAATGATCAGGTTTGCAGGTTTTGCACGGCCCAGGCTTGAAGTGATTTTAATGTAATCCCGTGGCACATTGGAGATAAGGATTCTTTCTTTCTCGGATGCTACCTGACCTATCAATCCTTCATTGATGCCGAATTGTTTTGGGATATTTTTTTCCTCTTTATAACCATAGGCTGCGAATAATTTCAATTTTACATTTTGTGCATCATCATCCTGCTTTAATATGTAGAATGTACCATAGTGCGCAGTGACCACTTGTGCGAGCTCAGAGAGGATTCGTTTAGCCACTGTGTTCAAATCTTTCTGACCCTGCAACATCTGAGTAAACTTGGCGAGATTTGATTTCAGCCAGTCAGTTTCCTGGTTACGCAATGTAGTTTCTTTCAGATTCGCGATCATTTGGTTGATCGTATCTTTTAATGCTTCCACTTCACCTTTCGCTTCTACACGAATCGTTCGCGTTAAGTCTCCTTTAGTTACAGCAGATGCAACTTCAGAAATGGATCGCACTTGTGTTGTCAAATTCTGTGCAAGCTGATTTACATTTTCTGTAAGATTTTTCCAGATACCTGATGCGCCCGGAACACTCGCCTGTCCTCCTAATTTTCCGTTCACACCTACCTCGCGGGCAACGGTAGTCACCTGGTCACCAAAGACAGCCAATGTCTCAATCATTTCATTGATCGTGTCAGTCAATTGCGCCACTTCACCTTTGGCATTGATAGATAATTTCTGACGAAGATTTCCGGTAGCCACTGAGGTTACAACTTTTGCTATACCCCTCACCTGGCTTGTGAGATTTAATGCCATCATATTCACACTATCTGTCAAATCTTTCCACGTACCTGCTACACCTTTCACTTCAGCCTGACCTCCAAGCTTGCCTTCTGTTCCCACTTCACGGGCAACACGAGTAACTTCAAACGCAAAAGAATTCAATTGCTCCACCATCGTATTGATCGTGTTTTTCAATTCAAGGATTTCTCCTTTCACGTCGATAGCGACAGTTTTTGACAAGTCACCGGATGCAACAGCTTTCGTC
>JBDUAU010000007.1:0-5981 GCA_040004485.1 Saprospiraceae bacterium | reverse complement strand
ATGACATCTGATACAGGTCAAATTTTACAAATACTGACTAACCAGGCCGGATGTGATAGCACAGTCGTTACGCAAACTTTTCTTCTTCAATCGGATACCACTTTGATTTTTCTCACTTCATGCGATCCATTGGCAACAGGTGTCACTTTGCAGGCATTGAACAATATTGCCGGATGTGATAGCATGGTGATCACAACAACTTCATATTTACTTTCAGACACCACTTTAATTGCATCCTTGACATGTACCTATGCGGATACCGGCATGACATCGGCACTGTATACGAATGCGATGGGTTGCGATAGCCTTGTCATCAGTACAATGAACTATGCAGGTTCTGATACTACTTACATCACCGGCACGACATGCAATCCTGCAAATTCAGGATTGATTATCTCCCATCTTATCAATCAATACGGATGTGATAGTGTCATCTCCATATTCGTTTCTCTGCTTCAATCGGATACGACTTATTTAACCACATCCAGCTGCGACCCAGTGGATACGGGGGTTGTGAGTCAGTCATTGATCAACACTGTGGGCTGCGACAGTATTGTGATTACGACTACTACGCTGGTGTCGGTTGATCTATGCCAGTTTCAGGCTGTTGTGTCCGTGGTACAGCCATTGTGCTATGGTGATTCAGCAAGAGTGGTGGTTGATTTTCAGACTGGTTTGGGCCCATTCAACCTGAATTGGATGCATTTGGGTGAAACAGGAAATTATAATTTTCCTTCATCAGGAAATTATTCATTTCCATTCAGCATTACAGGTGAATCTTTTATCGTATTGACTTCAGCTAATGGATTGCAAATCATGGATACTATTTATATAGATGTTATAATACCATTTAATATTGCAACCCAAAATGTAAGTGATTATAATGGCTATAGCCTCCCTTGTCATGGTGACAGTATTGGAGAGGCTAGTGTAAATATATTGTCCGGCGGATTTCCTCCACTAGCTTATTTGTGGACGAATGGAATGAATTTGTCAGAAATTGTCAATTTAAAATCAGGAGTATACGGTATTAATGCTACTGACAGTCATGGATGTGTAACTTCCTCTTCTGTCGTAATAACTGAACCATTGGATATTGAGTATGCGATCACTATAGATGATATTCTGTGTTTTGGAGATCAGTCAGGAGGTGTTTCATTGTCAGGCATTCAGGGTGGAGTGTCACCGTGGATAACTTCAATTGATGGAAATTCATTTCAGTCAGATCTTTCTTATCATGCATTGATGCCCGGTAGTCATGATTTAATCATCATGGATCAAAATGCATGTACTAATGAAGAACAATTTGTTCTGTCAGATCCGGCTGATTGGACAATTGATTTAGGTTCGGACACATTAGTTAGTTATGGTGCAAGCATTGAAATTTCAGCTATAGTTCATGGTCAGCCAAATGGACAATTGCATTTCAACTGGTCTGATCATCAATGCGATAATTGTACTTCAAGAATGTTTGATATTAAAAGTGGTTCTTTATTTGGTGTAACTGCGACTGATGAAAACGGATGCACGAGTGAAGATGAGATCAATATAAATGTTTCAGTCAATCGTGATTTATTCATTCCTAATATTTTCTCTCCGGATGGTGACCAGATAAATGATCATTTCCTCATAAGTTCAGGTCAGGGCATCAGGGAAATTGAAGAACTCTCTATTTATGACCGTTGGGGGAGCCTGGTTTTCCAGCGGTATCATTTTCAATCAAACGATCTCTCCTCTTCCTGGGATGGGGTCTTGAATGGAAAACCTCTCAATATGGGTGTTTATGCATACAAGCTTGAAGTTGTATTTGAGGATAATCTCCATGAAACAAGATATGGGGATGTGACGCTGATCAGGTGAGCCTTACCAGGCTTCTCCTCCGACTTGGCCCAAGTTTTGTAATTTCGCAGGTAGATTATTTTCTTATTTTGAACAACTCAAACCCTTTCGGTCAGATTCATAACATATGGGGTATTGGATAGCACCATGGATATTGTTATTGATCGGCTGGTTTACACCCGGAGAACAGAAATCTATTCACGATAGGACTACCCATCAAACCTCGATTGTATCTACATGTAATCTGATCGTTGATGCCGGACATGATACCTCAATTTGTGTTCCTGGCGGTCAAATTATCCTTCAGGGTTCCATAGGTGGTAATCCAGCTTTCTTTGAGTGGACACCTCACATTGGACTTAACAATCCTTTCGTCCTACATCCAACGGCTGATATTTCTGGTCCTGTCACCTACACATTGAATGCACTGGGTTACGATCCATCAAATCAAAATCTTGTCATCAATGGCGATTTTGAGCAAGGCAACACAGGATTTTACACACAACAAATCTTTGTGCCGGACGATCCGGGACTTCAGAACGAATTGTATCCTGATGGAACATATACGGTCATCGATAATGCAAGTCTTGTCAATGATACCTGGACTGATTGCGGTGACCATAGCAGTGGGGCGGGAGTCAATAAGATGGTGATCAATGGAGTGGCGAGTATTGATACCATCTGGTGTCAAACCATTGCAGTCCTTCCACATCACTATTATATTTTTTCAGGATGGGCATGTCGTTTCGATTCTATTGCGCCACCTTTATTTTATGTAGATTTTAATGGCACGCATTCTGATACCATTAGGACAGATTCTTCGCTGTGTGTATGGGAGCAACTTTCTCCTGCCACATGGTATTCAGGAGATTCGTCTTTTGTACATATATGTCTTATCAATGCGGATACGTCTATGGTACCAGGCAATGAATATGGGTTAGATGATTTTTCATTTTATGAGCTTTGCCAGGTTCAGGATTCGGTTGCTATTGCACTTTATGGTGATGTGGCTCCTGTACCCGTGATTACAGGTGATACAATACTTTGTGATGGTGATATAGCAGTTTATACTGCTTCATTCCCGGTCGGAACAAATATAATTTCATACACATGGACTCCTTCATCAGCAGGTTCAATAATCAGTGGACAAGGGACAAATCAAGTCACGGTTTTTTGGAATGGTGTGGGTAATGCGCATGTATGTCTTACGGTGGAAACAAATTGTGAGACAAATATTGGTTGTCTTGATTTTCAAATCGGTATCATTCCATTTCCTGCGCAAATCACGGGGCCTCCTTTTCTATGTCCCGGAGAGTTTGGTATATATACTGTTCCTTTCGATGTTGAAGTAGATGAATATAATTGGAGCATCACTTCGGGTATCAACATCATCAGTGGACAAGGCACGAACGTACTTCAGGTACAATGGAGCAACACACCCAATGCAGATTTGTGTCTTGAAATGGTCAATGAATGTGGGACGTCTACAAGCTGTTTTACAATCACGCAATTCTCAGGATATACAACTTTGGTGGATACTGTTCTTTGTGGAACCAATACGATCTTGATTAATAATCATACCTATGGCAACGGAATTTGGTCAGGTACTGAATTATTCTCAAGTTCAACAGGCTGTGATAGTGTAGTTGAAATTCTGATTACACCGGGAAATGCTTTTCAGCTGACGACATCTAAAAAAATATGTCCGGGTGATTCAATATTTCTGCAAGGTGCGTTTCAGACACAGGCCGGTTCATACATTGATACGTTTGCTTCAGTGTACAATTGTGATAGTATTGTCACGACAGAGGTTATCATTTCGCCTTTTGATACTGCGTTCATTGTATCCACCACCTGTGATCCTGCTCTTGCAGGAACAACGATTACAACTATCAGTCAGGGCAGTTGTGATAGTACGGTGATTAATGAAGTTATTTTACTGGCAGCAGATACGACTACGATATCACTTTACTCATGCACGGTATCTGACACAGGGCAGGTCATAGAGTTGTTGACTAATCAGGTAGGATGTGACAGTATGGTCATCACAAATACATATCTTTTGCATTCAGATACAATCCTTTTTTTTCTGACCACTTGTGATCCTGCAATGGCCGGTATCACGATGCTGACTTTACAAAATACAGTCGGATGTGATAGCCTTGTGATCACCACAACGTCTTTTTCACTTTCGGATACAACGTTGATTTCAGCACTTGTGTGCACTTACGCTGATACAGCTACGACATCTGCTCTGTTCATCAATGTCATGGGTTGTGATAGTCTTGTAATCACTTCGAATATCTATGCGGGCTCGGATACAACATTCATTAATTCAGCCACATGTATGTCTGCAAATGCCGGATTGTTCGTGTCAAATATGACTAATCAATTTGGATGCGATAGTATCATCTCTCATTTCGTAACGCTTCTTCCTTCTGATACAACTTACATAGCTTTATCCAGTTGTGAACCTTTGGACACAGGTGTAGTGACTCAATATTTAACAAACAGTGTAGGTTGTGATAGTCTGGTGTTAACGACAACAACACTTCTGCCTGTAAATAATTGTCATTTTCAGGCTTCTATGGTTGTGCAGCAACCAGTATGTTATGGTGATTCGGCCTGGGTGACGCTGGATCTGCAGGTAGGGCTTGCACCTTTCAGTTTGCTTTGGGTCCATTTGGATGAGGTAGGAAGTTTTGACTTTCCTTCATCAGGTATCTATTCATTTCCATTTTACATTCAGGGTACATCTTATGTTGTATTGACTTCTGCTAATGGATTACAACTATTGGACACGATATACATTGACAATATTTCTCCGTTTGATATTGAAATTGAAAATAGAAGTGATTACAATGGCTATAATGTTCCATGTCATGGCGACAGTATTGGAGAAGCGATGGTAAATATTATTTCAGGAGGAACTCTGCCACTATCTTATGTGTGGTCGAATGGAATTAAGACACCGGATGTTTCAAGCTTAAAGGCAGGTGTTTATAATCTGACCGTTACAGACGATCATGGATGCACAACTTCATCTTCTGTGAGCATAACTGAACCGGCAGCGATGGAATATGATATGGCGATTGATGACATTCTTTGTTTTGGGGAACAATCAGGAGCAGTGTCACTGTCAGCTTTGCAGGGTGGAGTAGGGCCATATATGACTTCGCTTGACAGTAGTACATTTCAAATGGATCTTTCCTATCACAATTTGATGCCCGGTGATCATGCAATGAGGATCATAGATCAAAATGGATGTATGCGTGAAGAACAATTTATATTGACAGAGCCTGATGATTGGTCAATTGATCTGGGCCGCGATACGACAGTTTTGTATGGCACCCACTTTGATCTTGTGCCAATCATTAATGGACAACCAAATGGATTACTACAATTTCTTTGGTCTGATCAGCTATGCGAAAATTGTGGATCCAGATTGATTGAAATGAATAAAGGCTCTGCGTTTACTGTCACTGCAACGGATGAAAACGGATGTAAGAGTGAAGATGAGATCTTCATAGATGTTTATATCAAACATGATATCTATATTCCGAATATATTCTCTCCAAATGGTGATCAGGTCAATGATCTTTTGATGATTAATACAAGTAGAGGACTGAAAGAAATAGAGGAGCTCTCTGTCTTTGATCGTTGGGGAAATCTCGTTTTCAGTCAGCTTCATGTTCAGCCTGATGATTCTTCCGTGGCCTGGGATGGACGTATGAATGGGAAACCTCTCAACACAGGAGTCTATGCTTACAAGTTGATCGCAGTATTTGAAGATGGGATCAGGGTGATAAAGTTTGGAGATATAACGTTGATCAGGTGAAACTACAAAAGAGAGTAACGAAAAATGAGTAACGAGTAGCGAGTAACGAGTAATGAGTAATGAGTAATGAGTAAAGTAACGAATACGGTATTGAGCAGATTAACTATACCTCTTACTCTCTCACACTCACCGGATCTCACATGAGTGCCGAGGGGGGATTTCCCGCTAAAAAGCGGGATAAATCGCAGATCCCGCGCTTAACACAGTTAAGTGGGCGGGACAAATCGTCCAATCAAGAAACAATCATAAAAAAAAGTGCCGAAGGGGGGACTCGAACCCCCATGTCCTTACGAACACACGCCCC
>JBDUAU010000379.1:0-5996 GCA_040004485.1 Saprospiraceae bacterium | reverse complement strand
AATTGGGTCAAAAATATAAGCTCAAAATATATGGTTGGGCAGGTAGGAGCCTCAATCAGTTTGATCATGTCGAAGACCCTCAAAAAATAGAACGGTATAAAGATTTATTTGATATTGATTTTTCAAATGTCTTGTATGTCGGTGGCCTTACGTATGATTACGCCTTTAGTCCAAAAATGAATCTTCGCACCGGTATTTCGCAGTCTCAATCCAATGCGAAATATGATCGCAGTGGCCAGTTTGGTCCTTTTCCGGTTTCAATACATCGAAATGATCTGGTGAATATTTTTTCTTCTCTCGCCGAATTAAATTTTAATCATTCACCCCGCATTCATTCGGCAGTAGGATTGAATTACACACACAAAACTGCCAGCGCAGGCACATTAAGAGAGGAATCTTTTGTCAGACCGTATATAAATGCAGAAATAGACCTTTCACATCTATTGAAAATCGATGCAGGAGGTGAGATCAATCATTCATTTCTTAACGATTATACCACACCGGGATTCAGAGGGATGATCCAATGGGGGAAACTGGAAAGAAATATTTATGTGGGTGCAAGACATGCAGCAGGACAGGTTTTGACCAATGCACATGAAACTTTATCTACAATTCCAATTACCGTAAATAAATATGAAATAGGATTAAGTAGCACAGTCAGAAAACACACGGCTGTATTAAAAATTTATTTTCAGCAACTAAATCGACTTACACTGTATAGCGCACAGGATCGATACATACAGCTTGCCGATTTTTTTGAATCCACCACTAATTTGGATTTTCCTCTTAATAATAATCTCTCTGCTGAATCCTATGGTTTAGAAGAATCATGGCGATATAGAAATGAAAAAGGATTGGCCCTGGAAATCAATGGTAATATTTATAAAAGCATAAGAGGATATAGATCGATGGAAGCCCGAGAATTATCACTTCGTCCGGGCAGATTTAATGGAAAATTTGCATTAAATTTTTTGGCCTCAAAAGAGTTCGTGCATGAAAAGAAAGGAAAAAACCGGATCTGGAATATTAACCTGAGGTATTTTACCCTTGGAGGTTTATGGGAACAAACGATTGACAAAGGTCTTTCAGCACAGGCAGAAGGCACAGTGTATGCAGAACCCGGAAACTTTAATCAACAACTTTCTAATTATACCCGGCTTGATTTTAGTTTGTCAAGGACAATAGCTACGCAAAAAATACGGTGGAGATATGCGCTTGATGTGCAGAATGTGCTGGGCATATCCAATGCCGCATTTCACTATTACGATCCTTTCCTGGCGAGCATCCAGACCCAGGCACAACTGGGTATTATCCCGGTTCTTTCCGTTCAGGCCTCCTGGTAGGCCGTTTAAAAGAATTTTCGCTTAGAAGTCCAAAGGATTATTAATTTTATCCATATAAACCAAAACCAATTATGGACGACAAAACAAAATCAATCGTTGCTCACCTCACACTTATTGGCTGGATCATAGCACTAGTGATGAATCAAACAGATAAAGGACCAAATACATCCTATTACTTAAGGCAAATGTTAGGCCTGACCGTATTGGGCGTATTGAGTTGGCTGGTAGGCATGGTGCCTATTCCTTATCTCTCTATGATATTTTCTATTTTGATATTGGTTCTGTGGGTTCTTAGCCTTGTCAGTGCTTTGAGCGGCCAGCAAAAACCAGTGCCTGTAGTAGGTGAAATGTTTCAACAGTGGTTTAAATCAATTTCCTGATTTACTACTGAAAAGTATCGTTTTAAGAAATTTCCGCAGGGGGCATCTATTGTTCCTTGCGGTTTTTTAATGTCATGTCGGCTGACGACGCTAAATATCACCGGAATAAATTCCGGAGTTACAATATTTTCCGTGCCTATGGCACTATGTTCATCATTCTTCGAATGTTGAATTCACTCTGTCGCCGGCTTCCTGCTTTCCAATTCAAACTCCAGATGTAGTTGTTTTGAAATATTTCTACTGTAATGAACAAGGCCAATGTTCTTAGCATAGATTTCTTCACCTGTCCATTCTGAATTTGTCCAGCCCACTTCTTCAGTTTCAAATTTGTCTTCGGTTCTGAAGCGGATCGCCGGAATAGATTTTCCTTCAGAAGACCATACCATGTGTCCCATAAAACGCCTTCTTCTTTCTAACACCACATGAAGCGAGTCACCAGGTTGCCACCATTCGAGTTTCGTCAGCCAGACTTTTGTAGAATCCACTGCATCAAAAGGAAATCTGCTGGCTGAAAGGACGTTCACCAGTACTTTCTCAGTAGCTCCGGAAGCATCGGCAAAGAAAAGGATCAGGGAATCAATGACCACACCGTTGTACACGATTTGCTCGTATTGTTTTTGTACAACTTGTTGCCTGCTATCATAGTTTATACTGGTGATATGGTTTTTTGACGTCAATGTATGTTTCCACACTTCGTGATCAGCTAAAGTATCGATCACATTCCGGTATGTATATACCATGCCTTTCTCTGGAAAAGTAGTGACAGGCAGATAATATCCGGACAGGTCCTGTGGATTTTCTTCCGGATTTTTGCATTTCGTCAGAAATATCAATGAGCACATGACAAATTGGCATATAACGCTGCTTGTGGTACGGTATCTGATCATATCTTTACACCTTTAACTGATAACCTATAGCATGTTTAAAATATTCACCAAAGTATTTGGTTCAAAATACGATCGGGACGTCAAGACTTATGGCCCAAATGTAGAGATCATCAATGAATTTGCAGCTCAATATGAGCCTTTGTCAAACGATGAGCTCCGTCAGAAAACGAACGAGTTCAAACATCGAATCGCTGATTACCTCAAAGATATCGATGAGGAGATTGCGACATTAAAGACGGATGCAGAAGAGGAGATCGATTTTACGGTCAAAGAAGAATTATATAAAGAGCTTGATGAAGTCACAAAAGAACGTGATAAATCTCTTGAAGAAATTCTGAAAATCATTCTTCCTGAAGCTTTCGCTGTCATCAAAGAAACATGCCGGCGGTTTGTCAAGAATGAAAATCTTGTGGTGGCGGCTACCGAACATGACCGAAATCTTGCGGCTAACAAACCATACATCTCCATCAGTGGCGATCAGGCTTCGTGGAAAAATGAATGGATGGCAGCAGGTGGACACATCAAATGGAACATGGTTCCTTATGATGTGCAGTTGATCGGTGGTATGGTATTGCATGATGGCAAGGTGGCGGAAATGGGTACAGGAGAAGGAAAAACACTTGTGGCTACACTTCCCGCATATCTGAATGCACTTGCAGGTCAGGGTGTACACATCGTGACTGTCAATGATTATCTCGCCCGTCGTGATGGTGAATGGGTGGGGCCAATTTTTGAATTTCTTTTCCTGACTGTCGATTGTATTGATAAGCATAAACCTCATTCCGCAGAAAGGAAGATTGCTTATAACAGTGATATTACTTATGGCACAAACAGTGAGTTTGGTTTCGACTATCTGCGTGACAACATGGTCAGGTCTCCGGAAGAACAGGTGCAGAAGAAACACCACTATTGCATGGTGGATGAGGTTGACTCCGTCCTCATCGATGATGCGCGGACACCATTGATCATATCAGGACCTGTACCTGAAGGAATGGAGGAACAGGAGTACATGGAGCTCAAACCATATGTAGAAAAACTAATCGACGCTCAGCGCAGGTTATCTACACAATATCTGACGGAAGCTCGTAAATTATATCATGAAGGCAAAATAGGCCCACAGGAAGGTGAGGCGGGTATGGCTTTGTTAAGATCGTATCGTGCTCTGCCGAAAAACAGGCCATTGATTAAGTTCTTGTCCGAGGAAGGAGTAAAAGTACTCTTACAAAAAACAGAGAACTTTTATATGCAGGAGCAAAACAAAAAAATGCATCTTGCTGATGAACCACTTCTTTTTACCATTGATGAAAAGAACCGACAAATTGAATTGACGGAACGAGGTACAGATTATCTGTCAAAATATAATTCAGATACAAACTTCTTTATCCTTCCGGACATCGCTTCAGAGATGCAGGCTATCACTGACCACAGCAGCCTGGGGGTGGAAGCCATGGCAGAAGCCAGGCAACAATTAGCGCAGGACTACTCGATTAAGTCACGTCGTCTTCATGCGATCAACCAATTGTTGAAAGCATATACATTGTTCGAGCGTGATGAAGAATATGTCGTCATCGAAGGCAATGTCAAGATCGTCGATGAGTCCACAGGACGTCTCATGGAAGGCCGGAGATATTCTGATGGATTGCACCAGGCGCTTGAAGCCAAAGAAAATGTGAAAGTCGGTGAGATCACACAGACATATGCTACGGTGACCCTGCAGAATTATTTCAGGATGTATCACAAGCTTGCAGGTATGACCGGTACCGCTGAAACAGAGGCGAGTGAATTGTGGCAGATCTATAAGCTCGATGTTGTCGTCATACCGACTAACAGGCCGGTCGTGCGTGATGACAGGGAGGATCTCGTATTTAAGACTGCTCGTGAAAAATATAACACGGTCATCGATGACATCGTGAAGCTTACACAGGAAGGAAGACCTATCCTCGTGGGAACGACATCAGTGGACATTTCTGAAAAATTGAGTCGTATGCTGCAACTCCGTGGCATACCGCACAATGTCCTCAATGCAAAACAACATCAGCGTGAAGCTGAGATCGTGGCTGAAGCAGGACATACAAGCCGCGTGACGATAGCTACGAATATGGCAGGTAGAGGTACGGATATCAAGTTGGGCCCGGGCGTAAAAGAAGCCGGTGGTTTGGCCATCATAGGTACTGAGCGTCATGATTCAAGGAGAGTGGACAGGCAGCTTCGTGGACGAGCAGGTCGCCAGGGCGATCCGGGTTCTTCGCAGTTTTATGTGTCCCTGGAAGATAATCTCATGCGCCTTTTTCACTCTGAGCGTATTGCTAAAGTGATGGATAGCATGGGCCACAAAGAAGGCGAAGTGATCCAGCATTCGATGGTGACCAAATCGATCGAGCGTGCGCAAAAGAAAGTGGAGGAAAATAATTTTGGGATCAGAAAACGTCTTCTTGAATATGATGACGTGATGAACATACAGCGTGAAGCCATCTATAAAAAACGTAAACATGCATTGGAAGGAGCTCGTCTGCAGCTTGATCTCAATACGATGTTTATGTCCATGGCTGAAAACATCGCTGAACGCTCAAAAAATGCAAATGATTACGATGGTTTTATTTCTGATGGTATCAGTATCCTCGGAACGATACCTGACATTGATGAGGAAACCTTCAGCACTGTAACAAATGATGATCTGATTGAAAAATTTCAAAACCAGATCCAAAAAGATTATGAACACAAGCGCTATAAAATCGCTGAAGTGTTGATGCCTGTGATACGCAGTGTGTATGACAATGAAGGCCATCGGTACAAACGGATAGCGGTACCCTATACAGATGGACGTAAAAATTCATTGCCTGTATCGGCTGATCTTAAAGAAGCCATAGATACAAAGGGTAAATCTGTGATGATCGATATTGAAAAGGCTGTCACTTTATCGCTCATCGATGACAACTGGAAAGAACATCTACGTGACATGGATGAATTGAAAGAATCTGCACAAGCCGCTTCTTTCGAACAAAAAGATCCACTCGTCGTCTACAAGATGGAAGCATACGAACTCTTTGAAAGCCTTGTCTATAAAGTTAACCTGGAGGTTTGTTCCTACCTGATGAAAGGCAAGCTTTTAATCAATGCCCCTGATGAAGTAAGAGAAGCACGCGAACAAAAAACAGATCTGAGCAAAGTGCGTACAAACAGGGTAGAAGAGGTAGCCCGAAAAGCTGCAGCTGCTTCTGCCGGTCGCCGCCCTGAAACGGTCGTAGAAACCGTGAAACGTGAAGAGCCGAAAGTAGGTCGTAATGATCCTTGTCCATGTGGCAGCGGGAAGAAATATAAACAGTGCCACGGGAAGTGAATAGTGAATAGTGAATAGTGAATAGTGAATAGTGAATAGTGAATAGTGA
>JBDUAU010000533.1:0-6003 GCA_040004485.1 Saprospiraceae bacterium | reverse complement strand
ACATTGATTATAATTTAATTCCTGCAGTTGTATATACGTGGCCTGAATTTGCTTCTGTTGGAAAAACTGAAGAGGCATTGAAAGCAGAAAGCATTCCTTACAAGATTGGTAAGTTTCCGATTAAAGCATTGGGTCGCGCCCGGGCGAGTGGGGATACAGAAGGAATGATTAAAGTTTTAGCGCACAAGGATACAGATGAAGTACTCGGTGTACACATGCTCAGTGCACGTGCTGCAGATATGATCATGGAGGCCGTGACACTGATGGAATTCAGAGGGGCTGCTGAAGATATGGCCCGTATCTCACATCCACATCCGACGTATACTGAGGCAGTAAGAGAAGCTGCACTGGATGCAACGGAGAAAAGACCGCTGCATATTTAAACCGATTTATTTGAAATATTTCTTTTTATTTTCGAAGGAACTTTTATAAATCCTGTATGTTATATTTGCATTATGAAGAAAAGAAAGATTGATTACATAACATATATTGAGGATACCAAAAAGCACCATAAATTGATTGGTCTAGCTGCTAAAGAGGGCACCCAAAAAGCAGTAAGAAAATCTAGACAATCTGAAGTATCTATCACTTACGTTGATGGAGTGAATATCATCAAGGAATTTCCGAGTGGAAGAATGCGAATATTAGGCACTATTGTAAGCGGCAGAAAAGTAAAAGTTGGCACTAAAGAAAAAATTTCTTAAGGGACGACGGATGCGAATATTTGCTGGCCCAAATGGATCTGGCAAATCAACCATCTATGAAATCGTCAATTCCAAATTTGATGTTGGTATTTATATTAATCCTGATGAAGTTCAAAAAACGTTAGATGAGACTCATGAAATTGATCTAAGTTCATTTGGTGTTAGCTCCCCATACATATTTTCTTTTTCTAAGTTTATTACCCAAAGTTCTTTGAAGAAAAAATCTTCTCGAGCTGGCTATTCAATTGACTTAATCTCAGATAAAAGTAAAATTATATCATTATCTAACCAACATGCCTATGAGGCCTCATTATTGTGCGAGTTCATTAGAGAGAATCTTATTAGGCAAGGAAAAAGTTTTACTTTTGAAACAGTGATGTCCCATAAATCTAAAATAGAAATAATGGAGTATGCCAGATCAAATGGGTACAAAAATTATTTATATTTTATTGCAACCGATTCTCCAGAGATTAATATTGAAAGAGTCAGAGAAAGAGTACAAAAGGGAGGACATCCAGTGGATACGCAAAAAATAAATGACAGATATTTTAAATCACTAAAATTACTTAAGTCCGCCATAGCGTTATCTTATAGTCTTTTATTTTCGACAATTCTGAGAAAAAAGCTGAATTAATTTTGGAGGTATTTCAAGGAAATGAAATTACGTATCTTCATGATGAAGTACCTAATTGGATAGACGAATATATTCTTAGAAAGTAATTCATACAATTACTTTAGATAAAGTGGATTCGAGAATTATATTTTCATTTTCAAAGGATAATATTTGCCAGGATAATTGTCGAGAATATCAATTTTAAATGTATTGTCATCCGGCAAAATTTCAGCATAGATTCCAAATGAACCTAAAAGTTGAATTAGGTACAAGGATTCAACATAACCGGCGTGGCATTCCACCCGTAAAATATGGTCACAATCCTGCAGATCAAAATTAGCTCTATAATGAGAGAAGGCAGAATGAATCAGATCAAGAAGCATTTTCGCATGCTCCTCCCTGATTATATTCGTTTTAAATACTTCTATCATCTTTTATTCTTTATAAAAATTGAAAGTAGATTTTTACGATCCCTTTCTTCTATTAAGAAGCAATCAACTTTAACCATTACTAAAGGAGTCTTCTTCATCTTCACCTCTCACTCCTCTTATTCCTCGCACTTAGCTTTTCGCAAAAATGACATTTGCAAAAATCTCCACCTCATCACTCAGCACAGCCGACGGTGTAGATGCTGAGATTTCAAAATCAGATCTGTTGATCTTTCCTGTGACCTTAAAACCTACAATGGTTTTGTTGTCCCAGGGTTGTACTCCAGGATTTGCTATCACATCAAGAGTCACATTTTTAGTGATACCATGAAAGGTCAGCGGGCCTGTAACAACATATTTTTTGTCTTCTGTCTTTTTGAACGATTCACTTTTGAATGTCATCGCCGGAAATTTTTCAACATCAAAAAAATCAGCACTTTTCAGATGTGTATCCCGGCTGTCATTGTCTGTATCGATTGTATTCATATCAGCCTCAAGGAAAATAACCGCATCTGTAAAATCTTCATTTGGTGTAGTCAATGTAGCGTTCGTGATTTTTAAAGAGCCTTCTATTTCTGATACCATTAAATGCGTCACAGCAAAATGAAGATTTGAATGTGCAGTATCCAATTCCCAATTGGCAACTGTAATTGTTTTGAACGACATCGAAGTCGCGATCACAAGTAAGAGAAATGGTATAATTTTCATTTTTTAGAGCTTGGTTCAGTTATAATATAATATTATTTTCTCAATGTTCAATCAAAAGTAAAACCATTAGTACAAAAGTAAGAGACCAGATCCATTGTCGTGAGTCGTAAATCCGGCAATCTAACGGGTTAATTGCGACAATTCCCTGGATAATCTTTGGTTGATTGGTTGTGCCCCATAAGCTTTTTCACATCGAACTATAACCACCCCGATCTCGCTTATGTTCAGATTGAGAAACGTCTATTTTCTTCGCAGGGTACAATACGCCAATCCAAGGGGTTGATTGCGACAACATGTTTCTATATTTTTGACGCATGAAACACATCTCTATTCTGGTCCCAAAGGGAGCTATCCTGGGCAGTCTTGAAGGCTCAAGGCAATTACTGACACAAGTCAATGAGTTTATGAAATTCAGGGGAGCTCCGCCATTGTTTAAAGTTCAGTTAGTAGGACTTACAAAGGAAACAAAGCTAAGCGGGGGCTCATTTACCGCACATGCGGATTTGTTGATTGATCAGGTGAAGACAACCGATCTGATCATCATTCCTGCCGTTGACGGTGATCTACAACAGGCGATTGATGCAAATCGTGACTTCCTTCCCTGGATTTCTAAACAATACAAAAACGGAGCTGAAGTTGCCAGCTTATGCCTGGGGGCTTTCCTTTTAGCCTCTACCGGATTATTGTCAGGCCGGAAATGTGCGACACACTGGATGGCGGCCAATCAATTCAGAAAGATGTTCCCTGATGTTCAGCTTGTCACCGAACAGATCATCACGGATGAACAAGGAACCTATTCCAGTGGTGGTGCATTTTCATATCAAAATTTGATTTTTGTATATCATTGAAAAATATGCCGGCCGCGAACTGGCTGTTCTGTCAGCAAAAGTATTTGCCATTGAAATCGACCGTCAAAATCAATCTCCTTTCATCATGTTTCAGGGACAGAAAGAACACAGCGATGAATCCATAAAACATGCCCAGGAATTTATTGAAAATAATTTTCAGGAAAAAATTACAGTTGATGAATTAGCTTCCATGATCGCTTTAGGACGAAGAAATTTTGAAAGACGATTCAAAAAGGCAACATCCAACACAGTCGTGGAATATATCCAGCGTGTCAAAATTGAAGCTGCAAAGAAAAGCTTTGAAACTACACGCAAGAATATCAATGAGATCATGTATTACGTAGGATATAATGACACCAAGGCGTTCAGAACTGTTTTTAGGAAAATAACGGGATTGTCACCGATTGAATACAGGAGCAAGTATAATAAGGAATCAATCGTGGTTTAGACTATAGGCAACGGACCACAGACCACAGACCACGGACCACAGACTATGGGAGTTATAATTAGTTATTATTTGCGTTTTTCTAAGTGACTATTGTCTTTTGCTTATTTGCCTATTGCCTATTTTCCGTTGTCCGTTGTCCGTTGTCCATTTTCCGTTGTCCATTTTCCGTTGTCCGTTGTCCGTTGTCCATTGTCCATTGTCCATTGTCCATTGTCCATTGTCCATTGTCCGTTGTCCGTTGTCCGTTGTCTGTCGTCCGTCGTCCGTCGTCCCTTTTCAATCTTCCGCCAGAACAATAATCTTATCCAACTTATCAAATGACATTTGCTTCGATTTGACCGGGTTGACTACGATACCATAAGCTTTATGACTATCATGTACTAATGATGCAATTCTGTATCCGATCGCTGTATGTCCTTTTCGCCTGCCACTTTCAAGGATGGTATAAAAATCAACTTTCTCTCCCGGTTTAATGTAATCACTCATAGGTTTGAGATAAATTTCGCTGCCTTCCGCATTAAACAGATCGTCAAACACACGCATCAGATATTTATTTTCTGAAACCTGTGACATCAGCAGGCTGATTAACTTATCACTGACGATGAAGTCATCTGCTTTTGTTACTTCAGCCAGATCCCTGTTACGCATATCAAGCATCTCACTCACGATCTTCATATCCTTTCCTGTTTCTTCCATGATCCTGCGGATATGCAATAGGGAGATCAGGGTCTGAGCGTCTGCATCCTGAATATTCATTTCACTCTTATAGCAAAGTAGCTGCACACTGTTGAAGGAAGTAATATCTAACCGATCAATCACTTCTCTCGCCGTTGTATCTTCATGTTGAAACTCCAGCTTTATATTTTTTAAAGTTTTTTGCAATTCCAGGATATCGGTTTTGTCATTGTCAAAAGTGGAAACAACTTTCATATAGGATCCGGGGCCAACATAATTGTCCATCTCACGGATGATGACCATCCCTCTTTTATTCCAACCCAGCATCAGTATTCGCTCAGCGATCACTTTGTCTGAATCTGAATTTGTAATAGAATTTTCTGAAATCGTGTAGTTTTTTTGTTTGGCAATGACCATGGTGTCATCATCTTCGGTGATTGCTATTATTTTATCGCCTTGTTTAAGGGTATAGTCCATCGCGGGATTTACTTTCACCCGGCCATTGGAATATTGTAATCCAATAACAGCTGAATCTTCATACGCAAAAATGGCATCCGCGTATGTACTGCCAACCAATTCCTTCTCTTCATTAAAATAAATTTCAGCTCCGTCAAAATCCATAAGCTCGGTATATACTATGCTTAATCCGCTCTGACGTGAAGTCTGCACCATGATTTTTCCGATGACGTCGTCAGTCAGCACCAGTTCAACTTCATCTTTGCCTACCATCCGGGCTACTTCAATATTTTTTTCATCTTTTATTTCGGCTACGATGTGATAAGGGCTCTCTCTTCTTTCAGGGTGATTCGTTATGGCTAAAATTGTTTTTATCGTCAAAGGGTCAGCATTCCCCTCTTCAGGTGCGATGACAATGATTGATTTTGTTCCATGAGGATTTGCAATGTTCAGATCGATCATATCATTAGGGCTGCCACTTCGGCAGATGACCTTTGTATTTCTCAGATTATCAATTTTACCCCGGATTTCATCTTCCATCTCGACCTTATCTTTATCGGCTAAAATTACGATGCGCGGTTTCTTGTGATTTTCATTTGCAATCGCCAATTCGGATATGATCGTAAATATTTTTGAAGACCATCCTAAAATAAGCGTGTGATTATCTTCAATCACAAAGCTTTTCCCTTTTCGTAGTTCTTCCAGTTTGTCATTAATAGCATTGGATAGTACCCCGATCAAGGCGGAAACAATAAAAATCCCTCCAAGTGTAGCCATCAACGCAACAATCCGGAATGGCCATCCATTATCCCCGCCCATCGTACCTGAATCCAGTGTGCGCATCAAACTTTGCCATGATCCTTCGATAAAATTTAAAGGGGATTCACCTTCAGGGCCAATGTGAAGGAGCCACAGAAGCGCTCCCGCAATAGCCACGACCAATAGCGACATCAGACCTAATAGCGCCATCATCGCCAGAGGGCCTTTACTCATCAGGTTATCAAACTTGTAACGAAATCGTTGTCTGAAGGATATTTTATTCATGTGGTATTATTTCTTTATAAGTGGTTAAGTTCAATAGTCATTATATAGGCCTAGGTCCTTCAATTAGCTCTGGCAATAG
>JBDUAU010000478.1:0-6020 GCA_040004485.1 Saprospiraceae bacterium | reverse complement strand
CAGCAGGTTTGGTCGTTCATCCGGGAGTTGGAAATTACAGTGGTACTCTGGTGAATGCTTTGGCATGGCATCTGCAGAATTCAAAAATGCCGGTTTTGCCCGGTAATTTACCTGATCGGCCGGGTTTGGTGCATCGGATTGATAAGGATACATCAGGTTTAATGGTGATTGCAAAAAATGATTATGCCATGACACATCTTGCGCGGCAGTTTTTTGATCATACAACAATTCGCGAATACAATGCCATTGTTTGGGGCGCACCTGAACCTGCAGAAGGCATCATAGAAGGTCACCTGGGCCGTGATCCACGTTTCAGACAATTGATGACCGTGTTTGTTGAAGGAGAGTCAGGAAAAGAAGCCACAACACATTACGAAGTGATTGAAGACTTATACTACGTAAGTCTTGTGAAATGTGTACTTGAAACAGGACGAACACATCAGATCCGTGTACATATGAAACACATCGGACATCCGGTGTTCAATGATGAGCGATATGGCGGAGACAGGATATTGAAAGGAACGGTATTCACCAAGTATAAACAGTTTGTAGACAATTGTTTTTTACTGTGCCCGCGGCAGGCTTTGCATGCACGAACTTTAGGATTTGAACATCCTGTGACAGGCGAAAAAATGTATTTTAATTCTGAACTACCTGCTGATATGCAAAACCTGATGAACAAATGGAGAGATTATGTCGCGCATCGTAAAGAAACGATAGAAGGACAATGATGTCACGTGCTTCTTTTCTCAAATCACTAAATCCATTTCGGCAGTACCTCAAATCAGGCGATCCTGAACTTGAAAATGCCATTGAACAAGGTTATGCACATAACCCATGGTTTTTCCCTGATTTTACCCGTCACGCGATCAATGCGATAGCTGATGAATTTCTTGATGAGACAGAATGTGAGCGATGGTTAGATCCATATCCTCAGTCCAAACAACCCGGAAAAAACATTGCCATCATCATGGCCGGTAATGTTCCCATCGTTGGATTCCACGATTTGTTTTGTGTACTGGCCAGCGGACATCATGCATTGATTAAGTTAAGTGATAAAGATTCTGATCTCCCAAAATTTATAGTGAAGAAATGGATTGAATATTATCCTGAGTTGTCATTGCGAATTACGTTCACAGAAAGGCTTGAAGGATTAGATGCCGTGATAGCGACAGGCAGCAATAATAGTTCTCGTTATTTTGAATACTATTTTAAGGCTTATCCGCATATTCTTCGGAGGAACAGGAATGGAATCGCCATCATAACCGGAGAAGAAACTGCAGATGAACTCAAACAACTGGGGAAGGATATTTTTCTTTATTATGGCCTTGGGTGCAGAAATGTTTCGAAAATATATGTTCCAGAAGGATATGATTTTACTGGAATGGAAATGGCATTTGAAGAATGGAATTTTCTGGCGGATCACAATAAGTACAGGAATAATCTTGATTATAATTATGCTATCTATATTATCAATAATGTACCACATATCAACCTGGGACATTTAATACTCAAAGAGGATGATGCTATAGCTTCAAGAATAGGCTGTGTTCATTATTCATATTACAAAAGTGAAGGAGAATTGATTGAAAATCTTGAGTTAAAAAGAAATGAGATTCAATGTCTTGTTAAAAAGGGTACTTTGGAAAGTTGGGAATGTGTTTCTCCCGGGAATACTCAGTATCCTGCATTAGGTCAGTATGCTGATGGAGTGGATACGATGCTTTTTTTGACATCCTTATGATAGCCGACTGATGCGAATATCCAAACAAAAAAAAGCTGATGCGATAGCCAGGATTCTGGATGAATTTTATCCTGAAGTGCCCTCACCGCTGGAGCATGAAAATCCATATACATTGCTGGTAGCGGTTATCTTATCAGCACGCTGCACTGATGTCCGTGTCAATCAGATCACCCCTATTTTATTTAAGAAAGCCGATGATCCCATGTCAATGGTGAAAATGAAAGTGAAGGAGATACAGGAGATCATCAGGCCGTGCGGTCTTTCACCTGCAAAAACAAAAAATATTCACCGCATGTCAGAGATATTGCTAGAGCAATATTCCGGAAAGGTGCCAAAAAGTTTTGAAGAACTTGAAGCACTTCCGGGTGTCGGACATAAAACTGCATCAGTAGTCATGTCTCAGGCTTTTGGTGTTCCTGCCTTTCCGGTTGATACACATATACACCGACTTGCACAAAGATGGGGATTGAGCGATGGACGAAACGTCGTGCAGACAGAAAGGGATTTAAAAGAATTATTTCCGGAGAATACATGGAATAAACTACATCTGCAGATTATTTATTTCGGCAGGGAATATTGTCCGGCCAGGGGACATGTGAAGGAGAATTGTCCGATATGCAGTAAGTATGGAGTGTGAATAACGAGTAACGAGTAACGAATAACGAGTAACGAGTAACGAGTAACGAATAACGAGTAACGAATATAGAGTAACGAATAATGAATAACGAGTGACGAATAATGAGTAACGAATAACGAGTAACGAGTAATAACGAGTAACGAGTAACGAATGAATGTTGGAAAGTGTAAGTTAATTTAATACAAAATTCACTCGGAAAAATCCTAATCAAAATTCAATCCTACGGCGATTTGAACTTCGGAGCCGCCGGGAAATTTTTTCAATTCATCTTTTAGTAAATGGGTGCCTTTTCCGGTGACTGGATCAATGATTTTGTAGGGGTTGTATAATTTATAACTAAGGTCCAGGCGGAGAATAAAATAATCGAGGTCCATCCGCAAGCCGTATCCATATCCGATACCAAGTTGTTGCAGGAAAGTATCAAAGTGAAACTGTGATTCTGGTCTTGACTTATCATCTCTGTTTATCCACACATTAGCGGCATCCATGAAGATTGCACCATCGAAATACCAGAGAAGATGAAAACGCATTTCAGCTGACATGTCGAGTTTAACATCACCTGTCTGATAAAAAGCAGAAATTTCATCTTTGTGATTTAAATAGAAAGTGTCCCTATAGGCTCCTGGTCCGAGTTCTCTGACCTGCCATGCCCTGATACTTTGTGCACCACCTACCCAAAATTGTTTTAAATATGGAACCTGATTAGTGAATCCAAATGGTGCCGCAACACCTGTATTTAATCGGAATGCAAACTGAGTTCGTGAACTCATATTATAAAAATATCTTAAATCAATTTCGCCTTTAATAAAGTGAGAAAAAGTAATTGTATCTCCAGGTAGGCCATCATTTTTACCGAGATAATATCCTTTTTTTGATCCTTTTATAATATTTGTTAGATAATTAATACCCAGAATTTCGGCACCTGAAATCTCAACATTATTCAAAAATCGCACATGTCCGCCTCTAGTTTTGGCCCCGGCATTAAAATCATAATAATAACTTCTGAAAAGTAATCCGGTATACAACTGTTTTGAAAAGCTCTCTTGTTGAAATATGCTTTTACTTAAAACTCTCTTTTGAAAAGAAGTATCTACAATAGGTGCGAATAAATCAAAACCGAATCGCTCAATGGTCAGTTTGTGTTGATTGTCCGGGAGGATATCGTAATTGAGGCCTGTATTAAACGAGTTATAGCGATACAGGCCGACAATCTTGGTATAGTTATAACTCAGATTTAATCGCGTCGTTGCGTCATACAGCAGCCATTTGCGCAGGCGGTTTTTCATCAATGCCGGTTCATCATCAGACCTGGCATTGCCGATGATATGATAGAGACGCAGGGGATCCAGAAATTTCGGAATCGATAGTGATGCGCCAGGGCTGATGTTGAAGCTATTGATGATATCCTTTTTTCCTTCTATTTCATTAGCCTGAGGATAGAATTCAACTCCTGTTTCGAAATTAATATTTAGAACCTCTGCTCCTTTGAATGTATTCAGGTCCCTGTAATTTGCATTGACAGACGCTCCAAGCAATGAACGTTTTTGTCCTGCAATATTTGAATATGTCAATTCTCCGGAGAGGAGGAGTGGAATCTTTTTGTATCGGCTAAGAAAAAATGTATAATTAATCCTGGGTGTATCACTGCTGATGGTATCAATATCCGTGCTGGGGGTCACGAATTTCATGATTTCAATCTTGCCCAGGTTTCTTGTGGATTGACTGAGATTTTGCTTTCTTGTCAGATCGCCCTCGTGGATAAATAAATTTCGTTCGATCACTTCGGGCTTTAAAGTCAGTTCTTTGACTGGTGTGATATATTTGACATTGCGTATCACAGTATCATAGAGCATTACTGTATCCGTGAAGTGGTAGTCCGGAAAAACAGTCACCATGCCTACATAATATTTCTTATGGAAAGTACTGTCAGTTTCGTTTGCTACTCTCAATGTTGCTTTTACCCTTATTGCATTTGTGTCTACTTCTAAAGGGGAGATAAATGATTCATCAAATGTGGCATATCCATTATTTTGTAAGAGGTTGACAAGACGACCTCTTTCTTTGCTATAGAGTTCGATATCAAGGGGGCTACCTTTGGTAAAAAAAGAATTTTTCTGATCTGATGCGAAGATGCGGATGATGGCTGTATCGTTTGCGACGATCACGAAGGAATCAACATACGTTCGGGGTCCCGGATCCACGTGGTAGTATACAGAAGTTACCTGATCGGCTGTTTTTGCTTTGAATGAGGTTTTCGCATACCTGTATCCTCTGAGATTTAAATATTTCTCAAAATCAAGTGTAGTTTGAACGGCTTTGAGTGAATCGTGTATGACCGGGCGATTCTTTATCAGACGTTCTTCTGACCATTTTTTGCGGCCCGG
The DNA here is from genome assembly GCA_040004485.1 of Saprospiraceae bacterium. Classification (GTDB taxonomy): domain Bacteria; phylum Bacteroidota; class Bacteroidia; order Chitinophagales; family Saprospiraceae; genus Opimibacter. The sequence continues at coordinate 1,255 of JBDUAU010000478.1, read as the reverse complement.
ATTTTTCCGTAAAGATTCCTGGTATTGATAGTAAAATATGTGACGGGGTATGCCGATTACTGTTTTTGTCTGGTTTTGACGATAAAGCCTGGAAAGACTTAAGATGAGATCAGATTTGTCATCGATCTTTGATTTTGATTTGACAGTGATCTTATTGTCTATGAGAAATGATTGATTGTCCTTAAGATATTTTTTACTATTGCAGGAGAAAAGCAGGAAGAATGACGCAAATAAGAATATACAGCGTGAAAAGCGCAGACGATATGTCTTACGATAGTTGATATATATGGGGCCTTTATCTAAATCAAAAGTCAAAATCATACAGTCTCTTCAACACAAGAAGTTCAGGCTAAAGTATGATAAATTCATAGTTGAAGGCCTGAAAATTAACAATGAGTTACTCCGAGATAAACGTCTGATCGTAGAAGAAGTTTATATATCCAATCCCGATTTCCTTTCTATTCTTGAAAAGGTCATCGGACCGGATGAGGTTTGCCTGATCACACCGCAACAAATGCACCAGTTATCCCAGATGACAACGCCTCCCGGGATCCTGTCTGTTTGTAAGTTGCCTGCTGAAGAACATCTGCCCGAGAATATCAGTGGTTTGAAAATCTTTTATCTCGATGCCATCCGTGATCCGGGCAACCTGGGTACAATACTTCGCATTGCTGATTGGTTTGGCCTGGATTTCGTGATCTGTTCGCCTGATTGTGTGGATATCTTCAACCATAAAGTTCTCCAGGCCTCAATGGGCAGTGCGCTGCGCATCAAAACATGTGTTTTGGAGACGGAGGAAATCATAGCCAGGGGAGGAAATCATCTCTATATATGTGATGCGGAAGGGAAAGACATCAATACATCACAACCTCCTAAGGAAGGAATATTGATATTAGGAAATGAATCACTTGGTGTTTCAGATATGATGATGGAGAAGGCGAAAGAGCGATTTGCGATTTCAGGTAAAAGAAGTCTCGGAGCAGAAAGTCTTAATGTAGCTTCTGCTGCTGCGGTGATCGCTGCGTGGTGGACGAAATAGCAGAGAGCAGAGAGCAGAGAGCAGAGAGCAGATCGAGCGCAGCGAATGCCTCGACCGCTATAATCATCCTTAACACGTTCAGTACAAGGATCGCGCCATGACGAAGTAAATCAAGTGATCAGTGATCTGTGTGTTATCTCTGGCGAGTAAGTGTTTGGAAGGTTTAGTTTTCGTAAAAAAGAAAAAAGGTCGTTTTGGTCTAGTAATGTTCAGTTT
>JBDUAU010000513.1:0-1819 GCA_040004485.1 Saprospiraceae bacterium | reverse complement strand
TTTTTGCCAGAAAAATCGCTTTGTCGCTATCGTATCATTTGGTTTATCAGAACTGGGAAGCCCTTCAAGAGGGAACAAAATGTGTACCATCTGATAAACTGTATCATTATGAAACTTGTCGAAAAAGGCTACAAAATCGGCCGGAAGTGAATCAGCTGTTACTTCTTTTTCAACTGCATTTGAAGCTGTTTCACCTTTTTGTTTACATCCCTGGCTGATCAGCAGAGTCATGAGCAGAGCGCTGCAGGCAAAATACCCACGCGGCTTCCGGAAGAATTCGATAATGTATATCATATAGCAAATGTATGTCTTCATATCTGATCTCACCTACTGCTGTGCAGTGTTCAGTATGAATGGACCGCACATAAATATGTGAACGGAATTCCAGCTTGCGCTTTCCATATGCTTTATACATGCATTCTTTTGCACCCCAATAAAGATGAAGAAAATGTAGTTTGTTTTTCACTTTCGAGATCTCAGTTAATTCCTGCTCAGAAAGAAAACGATTTGAAATGCGTTGAACCGTATCGGAGTAGACCTGGATATCTACACCACAGGATTTGTCACTCATCATAGCACTACACCATTCTTCACTGTGACTCACTGAAATATGGTTGTTTATACCTTTCAGATAAGGTTTGCCAAAATCATCGTACAGGCACTCCACACGTTCTGGTAATTTGGCGATCCGAAATAGTAATTCTCTGCTTGCCAACCACTCGCTTTTCTTCCTTGGTGATAATTGATTCAGAATGGATTTCTCCTGGTCAAACATTATTTTATCAGGAGCAATGTCCATCCCCTGGTGACGGCCAACAGCAACTATCGTGTTTTCTAATTTTATCTGATGCAGGATCTCCATCTCTTAGCAAAACTATAAATTATTGTTGTTGTGACTCCATTGACAATTTTGTGACCGATCAGTAGGATCTGGGATCTTGTATTACGGGATCAAAGCAATATATCTAAGGATATTTATTCTAATTAGCGTTATTTAGTGTAATTAGTGGCAATAGAATCAATCATTATTCCATTACGCTTCATAAGTGTAACATATTGCTACTTTTGCGCCTCCTTATAACCGGAATTTTATGATTTTAACGGATACTCAGATTTTAAAAGCTATCGAAAAGGGAGATATTGTGATCACTCCATTTGATAGAGCTGGCTTAGGCACAAATTCATACGACGTTCATCTCGCGCCTTACCTCGCAGTGTATAAAGACGATGTTTTGGATGCTAAACTTCACAATGAAATCGTTCATCTCGAAATTGGCCCTGAAGGTTTTGTCATACAGCCCGGAGAATTATACCTGGGTGTTACATCTGAATATACCGAAACACACTGCGCTGTCCCGTTTCTGGAAGGTAAATCTAGTGTGGGCCGCTTGGGTATAGATATTCACGCTACCGCCGGTAAAGGCGATGTAGGATATTGTAATACATGGACACTTGAGATCTCTTGTGTCAAACCCGTCAGAATATATGCCGGAATGCCTATTGGACAATTAATTTATTTCTTAGTAGAAGGAGACATAGAAAACACCTACAATAAAAAACCTGGTGCCAAATACAACCAACGCACCGATCGGCCAGTAGAAAGCATGATGTGGAAAAACAAATTTTAAATTTTCTTCCCTTTACTCTCTTACTCTCTTACTCATCTACTCTCTCATCTCCTGTTTCCACGCATTCATCCCTCCTTTCAGGTTAACCGTATTATGCATATCAAATTGAACAGCCAATATTTTTTGCGCCATTCCACTCCGGGTGCCTGACCTGCAATAAAGTATTACATCAGCCTCGCCATACTCCTTAA
>JBDUAU010000718.1:0-6031 GCA_040004485.1 Saprospiraceae bacterium | reverse complement strand
GTACACTGTACCCACCCCTATTCAGCAGCAAGCCATTCCCCCCATCCTCGAAGGCAAGGACCTCAGGGGATGTGCCCAAACCGGCACAGGAAAAACAGCTGCCTTTGCTATTCCATTACTTCAACTTTTGGACCAGGATCAACAATCCGATTCACAAGGACGCCGCCCTATCAGGGCATTGATCCTGACCCCGACCAGAGAACTGGCGATCCAGATCGAAGAAAGTTTCAAAGCTTATGGCCGATTCCTCAACCTACGCCACCTTGTGGTTTTCGGAGGGGTATCACAAGTAAGTTCGGTCAACAATCTTCGTCGTGGCGTTGATATTCTCGTCGCTACACCAGGCCGTCTACTCGACCTCATGCACCAGGGACATGTCTCTCTGCGTGAAGTCAAATTCTTCGTGCTTGATGAAGCTGACAGAATGCTCGATATGGGTTTTGTCCATGATGTCAAAAGAATCATTGCCAAACTTCCACACGAAAGACAGACTTTATTTTTCTCAGCTACTATGCCACATGAAATCAATCAACTGGCAAAAAGCATTTTGAGAAATCCTGTCACTGTCGAAGTATCTCCGGTATCATCTACTGCGGAAACAATTCAACAAACTGTCTATTTCACAGAGAAGCCAAACAAAACCAATCTGCTCAGACATTTGCTTACCGGGACTGACATCAATACGGCCCTTGTATTTACACGTACAAAACATGGTGCTGATAAATTGACAAAAGACCTGAACAGAGCCGGTATCAAAACCGAAGCTATTCACGGTAATAAGTCACAGAATGCGCGCCAGGCCGCATTGAAAAATTTCAAAAATCAACACACTCGTGTTCTTGTCGCTACAGATATTGCAGCACGGGGTATTGATATTGACGATCTGAGTCATGTGGTCAATTTTGAATTGCCTCATGTACCTGAAACCTACGTACACCGTATCGGTCGTACCGGAAGAGCAGGTGCAAACGGTAGAGCGATCTCGTTTTGCGATTTTGAAGAAAAACCATTGTTGAAGGACATTCAAAAATTGATCGGAAAAAGTATTCCTGTCGTGACAGAACATCCATACGCGATGGCAGCAAGCCAAAGTGATCTCGAGCCAAAACAACAAACACCGATGCAAAAAAGAGCATCAAGTGGCGGTTACAGAAGCAGACTGATACGTCCGGCTTCATCAAGGATGCGATAATATCCTTCCGGATATAGTCATTAAATTTAAAAAATGGCTTAACAGGATTTATCCCTTGTTAAGCCATTTTTTTATGCATAAATGAGTCGAACCAAAAAAAAGTATAGCTCTTAGTAACTTGTCTCCCGGTATATATTTCATGTCAATTTCAAACGAACAAACAAATCATCGTTATGAGAATTTTCAAAAGTTAACTGCGGGTAGACACGCTCCCTAAAATTCGTTTATAAAGGCTATCGGTCACAGACAGGTAGCCTTTTTTATTCTCCATTTGTCGTCTGTCCGACAGCTCTTACTCTTTTATACCTGTAATTTGGACTTGACAACCATCTGTAATCTGAATATGAGAAGCATAATCATTATTCTATTTTTATTTTCCTTTTTTGCTGAGAGTTCATTCGGTCAATCATGTTTGCCTGAAGGCCTCACGATTACACGTCAAAGCCAAGTTGATAGTTTTAAAATAGTCTATCCAAATTGTAATTCAATACAAGGTGATCTTGAAATAAATGGCGCAAATTCTCATATCACCAGTTTGACTGGATTGAACGGAATTGAATTTGCCCTGGGAACACTCAATATTCATGATACCGATAGTCTTTACACACTTTCAGGTCTTGAGCACATCAAACAAATAGGAAAAGATTTTAAAATCTCGGATAATCAGAACCTGAGATCATTCCTGGGTCTTTCCTCGCTCAAATTGATTGGTGGCCGGTTATTTGTAGTTAATAACTTTAATTTAATCAATTTTGGAGGACTTGATTCTTTACAACGCATTGTCGGATATCTAAATATCAATGGCAATAATAATCTCTTGTCTTTTGAAGGACCTCACATGCTTGACTCCCTTGGAAGCTCAATTTCAATAGCGGGAAACCAAAGGATCAAGAACCTGCAAGGGTTTGAGGGAATTCAATTCCTAAGAGGCACTATTAATATTGCAGATAATGATTCCTTATTAAATTATACAGGGCTTGGATCGCTTAAAGCCATTTTTGGGGATATCACTTTGACCTCCAACGATCGTGCCGTGGATTTTTACGGGTTTGATTCTTTAACTAATATTTATGGCAATTTGCTCATTAATTCAAATGGGAATATCAATCTTCATGGTTTTATATCCTTACAAAAAATCTGGAATGATCTGAGATTTTATAATAATCAAGCACTCATAAATTTGGAAGGGCTCGAAACGCTTCATACAATACGTGGAACACTCTCATTTAAAGAAAATCACCATATTAAAAATTTTAGGGGATTAGATTCTTTGAATACAATTGGTGCAAGTCTTGTAATCGATCAAAATGATTCTCTGCTTAGCTTATCTGGTCTTGAAAAAATAAAATCGATAAATGGGTTTCTGGAAATTAAAAACAATAAAACACTGATAGATTTATCTTCGTTACTTGGCCTTAGTAGCGTGAGTGGAAAATTAAATATATATGCAAATGATCTTTTGCCCAGCCTTTATGGTCTCAATAATATTGATCCATTCAAAATAGAAAATTTATTACTGCAGGGTTCAAATAAACTTTCAGATTGTAGTGTGGAAAGTATATGTACATACCTGGCATATGGTCGTCCATCTACTATTGCCGGGAATGATTCTGGATGCAATACGGATCAGGAAATCAGTCATGCATGTTTCCTCGCCAGTAATGGTCCTCCGGAGGAAGATGCTATATATCTATCTCCCAATCCAACCTCTAACATCACAGAAGTGCATGGATTTGATCTAAGCCAATCTGTCATTAATCTCTCAGATATCCAGGGCAGAAAGGTTACGAATTATGAGATTTTGAATAATATTATCAATTTAAATCTTCTACCTGATGGAATTTACATCATCTCTTTCCAGTTCCAAAACCAACGAATAGTAAAACGAATCGTAAAGATTTAAATATAAAATCTCTCTGAAAGCTGCAGTAAGGATCAGTCAGATTATTTTTGCGTTCCAAAAACGTCTCACGTCTCACAACTCACAACTCACGTCTCACAATGATTCACTACATTTGAATATCATGATAATTTCAATTCTTCAAAAATCACTGAAAGGACTTTTGTTTGTTTGCCTTTCTCTATTCGTGCTTAATCTAGAGGCTCAACTTACAATCACAGTCACCTCCATTCCAAGCACTACCCCTCAGGGCGAAAATATATACATTGCCGGCAATTTCAACAATTGGAATCCGGGAAATACTGCATACCTATTAACCGACAATCATGATGGCACATGGTATATAACGTTTACACCATCACCAGGAGCACTCGAATATAAATTCACCAGGGGTAGTTGGCAAACTGTAGAAGGTACTTCTGATGGTGGCTTCCGACCAAACCGTACATACACATATTCTGGTGGTGTTCAGACAACCTCAGTTTCAATAGCTGGCTGGGAAGGTATATCAGGCAATCCACATACAGCCACATCCAATGTTCAAATTCTTGATGAGAATTATTATATACCACAATTGGATCGTCATCGTCGTATTTGGTTGTATTTGCCTGTTGATTATCTGACATCAACAAAACGCTATCCGGTATTGTATATGCAGGATGGCCAAAATCTCTTTGATGCATATTACAGTTTCGCAGGTGAATGGAAAGTCGATGAATCTATGAATGAATTATTTGACAATGCAGATTATGGGGCTATCATCGTAGGCATCGACAATGGGGGAGCGAATCGAATCGATGAATATTGTCCTTATGTAAATGCATCGTATGGCGGTGGCCATGGTGAAGCTTATGCATCCTTTTTAGTAAATACTTTGAAGCCACACATTGACAGCTTATTCCGGACACGACCCGAAAGAGAATACACTGGCATAGCCGGGAGTTCCATAGGAGCAAATATCTCCATATTTGCTGCTGTTGAATATCAGGATGTATTCAGTAAGGTGGGTATTTTTTCTCCCGCATTCTGGATCAGTGATTCGATCTATCAGCATATCACACATACCGGTATTCATGAAGAAATGAAAATATATTTTGTTGCCGGCACGAACGAAAGTTCTACAATGATTTCGGATATGCATGCTGTATATGATACATTGGTATCTGCAGGTGAAGATGTAGCAAACATGGATTTTATATCCAGTCCGGATGGTGCACACAGCGAATGGTTTTGGGCACGTGAATATCCCGCAGCATACGATTGGCTATTTGGCGATCTTGTATTGACCACAACGAGACCTAAGGAGAAGAAAGGAAATGTTTTTCCAAATCCCGCTAGTCAGTTTCTATGGATAAATGGGGATGAATCAAATGTCCATGTTACGATTTATTCCCTTCTGGGTGAAGTCATGAAAAATGAAAATACGGATCACGACAATATCGATATTTCGAATCTTCCTCAGGGAATTTATATTCTTGAAATCAAATCTATGTCAAGTCCTGATCTCTGGGTTACGCGTTTTGTAAAACAATGAAGGTTGCAGGTGTATAACCCGGAACATGAAAATCCCGATAACATTTCTGATATTGTTGGTCAAACTACTCACATTCAAAAAACTTTTAATGACTGATTTTGACTGGCATTCACTACTGCAGCCCCAGTGGTACGTTGAGCATGGAGGCGTGTGGATTATCATGTTGATTGTCTTTGCAGAGACAGGCTTATTTATGGGATTCTTCTTACCCGGTGACTCACTGTTATTTGTGGCAGGTGTAGCCTGGGAAAATCTGGTGAAGGGATTTTTTAATGTACCCCTTGTCCTCATCATGACCCTCATCTCGATTTTTGCGGTTTTAGGCAATCAGGTAGGCTATTGGTTTGGCCGTAAAATCGGTCCTGCGATGTATACATGGACAGACAGATGGTATTTCAAACAGAAATATCTGCAACAAGCCAGGACTTTTTATGAAGATCATGGTAATAGCGCCATTTTTATGGCAAGGTTCCTGCCTTTTATTAGAACGTTTGCGCCTATCGTCGCCGGTATCGTGCATATGGATAAAAAGAAATTCACTATGATTTCTGCTATCAGTGCATTTGTGTGGGTATTCACGATGATGCTGACCGGACGGTATCTGCATCAGATACTCCTTAAAGAATTCAATTATGACCTGACGAACGACCTGGAATGGATCGTACTGGGCATTATATTCGTATCGGCATTACCACTCCTGTTCCGGATGTTGTGGACGAAAGTCAAAAAAAAATAAGTGGTTCAACATCACTTCATTTATAATACATACCGAAATAATATAAATATCAATGAGCTCATTAGATAAAAAATGATGTTACAAACATGAACCATTTTAGATTAGGTTTCTGATATCCTATTAATCAATTTCCTTTTATTCCAACTTGCATATGAACTCATCTCCTTCCCTTGTTCGATCTTTGGGTCTCCGATATGTGATCGTCATCACCATCGCTAATATCATCGGCTCCGGTGTTTATAAAAAAGTGGCCCCGATGGCCGATCAGCTCAACTCTTCAGGCTGGGTATTGATAGCGTGGCTGCTGGGTGGGATCATCACGCTATTTGGAGCATTAAGCAATGCCGAAGTTGCAGGTTTATTAGCAGATACCGGTGGCGACTATGTGTATTATAAAAAAATATACAACAGGTTTTTTGCTTTTCTTTTTGGCTGGTCATTATTCACGATCATACAGACGGCTTCTATTTCTTCGCTGGCGTATGTCTTTTCTCAGTCATTTCAATCTCTCATCAATGTTCCTCCTACACTGACCGGGTTGAGTCCAGCCTCGGCGTCCTGCAACGTTTGCAATGCGGCGTCAATGCGACGGTCCTTGGCCTGCGCAATCGCGCTGAAATAGAACGGCGCAGGCTTAAACAGGTCTTTAACCGCTAACTTTTCGGCCTG
>JBDUAU010000592.1:0-6040 GCA_040004485.1 Saprospiraceae bacterium | reverse complement strand
AAAACCTGCAATCAGGTCCACTGTTCCCAAACTCGATTGATAATCCATAGGAAACACAATCTCATCAGTGTAAAAACGACCTCCATTATTTAGGGGAATCTTTAACCCTGCTGTAAAAGATAATTTAGAAGATGGCAGATAATTAAAATTGACAAATACATCTCCAAGACCGCTTGTCGAGACACCATTTCCACTATGTAAAGCAGCAGTTACCTGACCGTCGACACTGAAACTGGAACCCAGCGTTCGGGAATATCCGACCAGGGGCGTTAATACAAATATGTTATGGTCTGCAACTCCTGCTGAAAGTCCAACATTAAATTGATTTTTTTTCAGCGAAACCAAATTTTCGATTGAAGGTTTAAATGAAGGGATGGTACATGCGCCTGCATCGCTGCATCCTTGTCCAGCAACAAAAGTTGCTGAGAAATACATTACCAACAAGCTCAGTATAAAATAATATCTTTTCATATCTGATTGAACGATAAGTTAATAAATTATATTCCTCCTTCCGCTTCTTCTGCCTCTTCCGCCTCTTCTGCCTATTCTGCCTTTTCCGCCTTTTCTGCCTGGTGGCTGAGCTGCGGTTGGTGAGCTTTAGTCCAAGGATGCGCAACAGCTTGTCGAACCATAGTAAGAGAATGAGTGCAAGCTGGTAGAAGCATTCTGCCTTTTAGAAAATCGACAAACCCGTCTTCGTCGTTAATCTTTCAAGCAATTCCATTCCCCTCACTGAATTACCTTTTTTATTTAGCCGAGGGCTCCAGACGGCTACTGCATATTTCCCGGGATGAACAGCTACGATACCACCGCCGATTCCACTTTTACCGGGCAGGCCTACTTTAAATGAAAAATCCCCTGCCTCATCATAGAAACCGCAGGTTTGCATGATAGCATTGATCCGCTTCGCCATACTGGACGTGATGATTTGGTGGCTTGAAGAAATCAACTTGCCATGATTTGCAAATAATAGAAATGTAGAAGCTAATTCTTTACATGACATTTCGATAGAACACATATTATAATAAAGATTCAGCACAACATCAATTTCATTATGGATATTTCCGCTTGCTTTCATCATATTGATAAGTGCAGCATTTCGAAAGCCCAATTTCTTTTCAGAAGTTGCTACATCAGGATTGTATTGAATAGAATTGTTGCCTGCAACCTCTCTGACGAATTGAATAAATTGAGAATGAGGATCTTTGTACAAACTACACAAGATATCGCAAATCACAATCGCACCGGAATTGATCAGGGGATTCCGTGGTTTGCCATGTTCATATTCAAGCTGCCAGAGAGAGTTGAATGGATTGCCTGATGGTTCTACACCGACATGTGTCCACAGTTCTTCGCCATGTTGCTGAAATGCAAGTGTAAGGGCTAATACTTTGCCGATGCTTTGAATGGAAAAATTCTCTTCATGGTCCCCTATTCCGAAATGTTCGCCTTGGCTTGTGCAAAGGTGAGCGCCGAATTTTGAGGGATCGATGGAGGCTAGTTCGGGTATGTATTGGGCTACAACGCCAACATCCTTCATGAGTTGAACATCATGAAAAATTTCTTGCAGGATGTTAGCGTAATCGGGGTTCATTGGCGGGGGGTTTGGGATGGAAAGGAGGGGTAAAGAAAGTGATAAATCAGAGGATTGCATAAAACGGGAAATAATGTTTTCCTGAAACGTCAGGATATTTAAGGAAAACATTATGATGTTTCAGGAAAACACTATTGTATTTAAGGAAAATATGAAATGATTGATTCTAAGGAACTTAGAACTGCCTTTTTAAAACCAATTCTATTTAACCCGGCTTTTCACATCATTTTCGTTGTATTTCCATCAGGAACTGGAAACATTGATCGCAAAATTCTTTAAAAGGTTCTCCGTCCACATCAAACAGTAAAAATGGAGAGCACTTTCTAAATTTTATGAAATTGGCGTTTTGCATTATATCCAGGTGTTGGGAAACAGCACTTAAAGTAAGTGGATGAAGAGCAGCCAGATCTTGCATGGTTAGCTCTCCTTCAGCACATAGTGTTTTTAAGATACTCGTCCGGGTTGGATGCCCCAGACCTTTGAACGAATTACAGAGTCTTTGATCCGGTTCCGGATAAAGGTTTGCTTTTGAAAGTGACATTGGAAAATTGTTTTCAGGTGAAGAAATAAATAAAAATAGCTATTCAACTGTGGCACAATAAAAATAGGGGGATTTATTCCATAAAATCAAGTCCTTGATCAAAAATGTTTAAGGAAAATATCCGGATGTTTCAGGAAAACACTATTTTATTTAAGGCAATCATGAAATGCCTGATCTTAAGGAGATTATTTCCTCCACAATATTTTTACCCTACTTTTATTCCCAACCTTACCATCCTTCTTATCCAAACCCTCATGAAACCAATAGTTTATTCCCTGATCTCATTCATCCTCGCCTTGTCATTTCACACTCAGGCACAACCAAACAAGATCATTGCTCACCAAAAAGTTATGGTCATCACCACCGTCGAAAATACCCAACTAAAACTTTCACCTACTGAAACTCTTACATTCGCTCCCCATATACAGCCTTTCGAAACAGAACCCTCCATCTTCGTAGATCCATCCAAAACATTTCAAACCTTCATCGGCATCGGTGGCGCCATGACAGATGCATCTGCCGAAACATTTGCCAAATTATCTCCGGAACAGCAAAAAAAAATCATCATTTCCTATTTTGACAGGAATGAGGGTATAGGCTACTCACTTATCCGTACCAATATCCACAGCTGCGATTTTTCCAGCTCAAGCTACACTTATGTCAAAGATGGTGATAAAGAATTGAAATCATTTTCAGTAGCACACGACGAACCATATCGTATCCCATTCATCAAAAAAGCATTTGATGCAGCCGGTGGAAATCTCAAATTATTCGTCAGCCCCTGGAGCCCTCCGGCATGGATGAAAGACAATCATAATATGCTGCAGGGTGGCAAACTTTTACCCGATTTTTATCAGACATGGGCAGACTATTATGTGAAGTTTATCAAAGTCTATGAGGCTCATGGTATTCCGGTATGGGGTCTGACAGTGCAGAATGAACCGATGGCAAAACAAACATGGGAGTCGTGTATCTACACAGCTGAAGAAGAGCGCGATTTTATTAAAAATTATTTAGGTCCGACGCTGCGAAAGAATGGTCTGAAAAATAAAAAACTCATCGCATGGGATCACAACCGAGATCTGCTTTATCACAGAGCCTCTACTATCCTTGATGATAAAAAGGCTTCGAAATATGTCTGGGGCATTGGATTTCATTGGTATGAAAGCTGGACAGGCGCTCCTATTCCGGATAATGTAAAACGTGTTTCAGAAACATATCCTGATTTTCCTCTCCTTCTTACAGAAGCGTGCAATTATCCCTTCAGTTGGGAAACATTTGATCAATGGCATTGGGGAGAAAATTATGGTAGCGCGATGATCCAGGATTTCAACAATGGAGCCACTGGATGGACAGACTGGAATATCCTCCTTGATGAAACAGGTGGCCCAAATCATGTCAATAATTTCTGCTTTGCACCTGTGCATGCGGATACACGGGATAATACTTTACATTTTATGAATTCTTACTATTACATCGGGCATTTTTCAAAATATATTCAGCCGGGTGCGAAAAGGATTCTCACTTCATCAAGTCGGGCACAATTGCAGGCAACCGGGTTTAAGAATTCGGATGGATCTATAGTAGTGATTGTCATGAACAGTAGCGAAAAAGAAGTTAAGTATCTAATGTTCGTTGACGGGCAAGCCATAAGTACCTCAAGTTTGCCACATTCAATAATGACATTATTATTTTAATCAGGCATCTAGTTGTTGCAAACTCCTACCACGGCATTATTTCAAACCCCAACCATTCCAACCTTGGCCGTCCTATGTCGATGCAGGAGTTTGTATGCCGATGCAGGAGTTTGCTCCTGCATCCACGTGAACTTCAGTATATTCGGCTGATGATACGCTTTCCCCGGACCAGGATTTCATTCTTTTTAATTCTGTTTTTTTCCTTCCAATTTATTTATTTACAAGGACAAACTATCCTGGTACAACCTTATCTCCAAAATGCCGCTCCCACATCCATCGTCATCATGTGGGAAACCAATGTCAATACCATTAGCACAGTTCAATACGGTACTACACAAAGTTTAGGTAGCTCAGCATCCGGCACAACGATCACCACCTTAGGGAATACAATTTTACACACCGTCAATCTAACCGGTCTCACTCCTGCAACCCGATATTATTACAAAGCCATCACCGGATCATGGGAATCATCTATTTATGATTTTGTATCCGAACCACTTCGCAACAGTGAAGCCAGTTTCAATATCGTCCTCATGAGCGACATGCAAAAGGATGGCGGTAATCCAAATATCTTTTCAAACCTGATCAATACAAGCTTACTTCCTTATATCGCCACACATTATGGTACACCTCTGAGTGATCATCTTCAGATGGCTGTTCTTCCTGGAGATATCGTGGATAATGGCCCGGTATATCTGCAATGGAAAAATGATTTTTTCAATCCCGGCGAAGTCCTTTGGAGATCAGTGCCCTGCTATCCGGCGATCGGAAATCATGAACAGAATTCACCCAATTATTTCAATTATTTCAATCTGCCGTTGAATGGGACACCGGGATATCTCGAACATTGGTATTCACATGACTATTCAAATGTTCGTGTGTTGACGATGGATTCAAATAATCCTTATAATATACAGGCACAACTTAACTGGCTGGATAGCATGCTCAATGTAAGCTGCGCGGATACACTCATTGATTTTGTTTTCGCACAAATGCATCATCCGTTCAAATCAGAACTGTGGGTACCTGGCGAATCAGACTATTCAGGTGAAATCGTCCATCGGCTTGAAACATTTTCAACGACATGCAACAAACCCACGATACATTTCTTCGGACACACGCATGCTTATTCTAGAGGTGAATCGAGAGACCACAAACATCTCTGGGTCAACGTAGCGACATCCGGAGGTAATATCGATTACTGGGGTGAATTTCAAAATCGGAATTATGATGAATTCATCATCAGCCAGGATCAATATGGATTTGTGATGGTGGAAGTTACAGCGGGTGCAGATCCGAAATTCGTCCTGAAGAGACTTAGTTTCGGTAATGAATTTAATCCGGGCGGAAGTACGGAAACAGATATGCTTTCGATCAGATTACACAATGTAGCTCCTTATACTCCATATACTCTATTTCCCAGGGCAACTGATGTAGTATCCCCTTTATGTCTGACATTGAAAGCAGATGCTTATGCTGATCCGGATGGAGATGAACATGGTGCGAGTCAATGGCAGATATCCACAGATAGTATGAATTATACCAATCCCATTTTTGATTCATGGAAGCAATATCAGGATTGGTACAATAATGTTGATCTGCAGGCCAATGATGATCTCACGGATGAAGATGTTACAAATTTACCTGTAGGCGCGACACTGTGGTGGCGTGTCCGATATCGTGATAAAAGTCTGGAATGGAGTCAATGGAGTACAAGTACAAAATTTCATACAAGACCATTGACAGTTTTGACCGGAAATCTTGTTACTAATCCAGGCGCTGAAACAGGTATTAATGGATGGACTGCTACAACAGGTGTCATCGAATCACTCGGAGCACTCGAATGCAATGGTATCAATCCATATATGGGACAAAAATATTTCGCAGTAGGTGCATTGTGTGTTGAAAATGCATTCGCTTCTGCTTACCAGGATATTTCTGTGGCATCACAATCCGCTCTGATAGATGCAGGTCAGGTCATGGTTCACTATGGTGCGCATTTGGCTGATTGGGCGAATACAGACGAACCCTCATTTGCATTACAATTTTTGAATGCTTCAGCTCAGGTGATCTCCGGAACAGATACGACGAGATACATAAATGCAACCTGGACACTTAAGGAAAAAACGGTTATTGTTCCATCCGGCACGCGGTTTATCCGATTCATTGTGATGGGTACACGATATCAGGGCACAGACAATGACAGCT